>JBDKKN010000146.1:0-7266 GCA_039796075.1 Planctomycetota bacterium
GGTCCGGTGTTTCGCGCTTCACTTGATCAAGCGCAACCTTGCCGGTGCCCACGGTGCGGGCGTCCATGCCTTCACGGTCGCAGTGGAATCGGATCAGCTCGGCGATGTCGGGCTCGTCTTAAACGATCAGGACAGATGGCTTTGCCATGGGGGTATTGCTCTACTGTGATTGGGAGTCAGGACTGGACAGATCAGCCGGGCAGTGTGGCGGGGTGGTGTTCAGGTCGTGTTCAGCGTAGGCGGGGAGTTTGCGGTGCTTGAACGAATCCATGTTCCGGAGGGGATGAGCCCGGTTGCAGCGCGCTGGGTGACCGCCGGAAGTGCAATATCGAGGCCGTCGGCCGCAAGTGCGCCCAGGATGGCCCATTCAAGTGCTTCGCGGCAGGAAACCGGCACGCCCAAGTCGGACGAGGCAATCACCTTGCAATTGGCGGTGATAGCAATCGCTGCGCACAGCCTGCCGTGACGAGCGCCGCCGCCCGCGACAATTGCATCATGGACGCCGGATGCACGGAGCGCGGAGCCGATCGCTTCACCCGTGGCATCGGCAGCGGTGGCGAGCAGGTCGGCGGGCGTGAGGTGTGGCGTGTAGCGATCGACCCATGCGAAGAATTCATCGCCGGTGCCAAGGCTTCGGCCATCCGCGCGTGGGGCCAGGAGCGCGCGGAGTTCTGCGAAGGCGGCATCGTTGCGCGTGCCACTGGCGGCTACGGCGCCGCCTGAGTCATAGGGCTTGTCGATCGCGCAGCGCGCGGCGTGGTCAAGCAGTTGATTGCACGCGCACAGATCAGCACCACGAATGGCAGCCACTTGTTGCGTGTGGGTTCGATCATCATCGGCAGGAAGGAATGTGGCGTTTGCAAAGCCACCGAGGTTGATGATGGCGCGCGGGTGTGCAGTGCGAAAGAGAATCCAATCGGCAAGCGGGGTGAGTGGGGCGCCTTGCCCACCGAGTGCGAGGTCCGCGCCGCGCAGGTCAAACACCACATCGCATTGCAGCGCAAGTGCAACCGGATGCGCATTCAGCAACTGCCAACTTTCCGGCGGTCGATGAAAGACCGTTTGACCATGCAATGCGGCCAGATCCACGCGGGCGATGCCGGCACTCCGAAGCAGTTCCACTGATTCACGTGCGTGCAGAACGCCGAGTTCGCGGGCGATGGCGGCAAATTCGCTGGCGGGCATCGGATGTTGGTTGGCGGCGGCGCGCAGGCGTTCGGCAAGGGGGCCGAGGGGAGCAGATCGCTCGGCTAGCAGTGTGGCGCGCATAGCGAGGCCGGCGCCGTCGATACGGGCAACGGCGAGATCGATGCCATCGATGCTCGTACCAGTCATTGCTCCAAGGACGAGGCGGGTGCGTTGCATGAGTGTGGATGTTCGCAGTGCGGAGCCTGGCGGTCAAGCATGGCGGGGCGCGTGCATTGCTGAGAAGCGCATACACTTGCGAAATGCCTCGTTCATTGGTTACAGGTGGTGCCGGATTCCTTGGTTCGCATCTGTGCGACTCGCTGATTGCGTCTGGTCACAGCGTGATCTGCCTTGACAACTTGTTCACGGGTAATCGACAGAATATTGCGCATCTGGATGGAAAGCGCGGATTCACCTTCGTTCATCACGATGTGGTTCATCCGTTTGACTTTGATGTTGATTACATCTGGAACATGGCATGTCCAGCGGCTCCCGGTCATTACCGCTACGAGCCGGTGAAGACCATGATGACTTCGGTGCTTGGAGCGCTGCATTCGCTGCAGTTGGCTCATCGCACCGGGGCGCGCCTGTTGCATGCGTCTACCAGCGAGGTGTACGGAGATCCAGAGGTTCATCCGCAGCCGGAGTCATACCGAGGCAACGTCAATCCGATTGGCCCGCGCGCGTGTTACGACGAGGGCAAGCGTGCCGCAGAAACGCTGTGCTTTGATTACCGACGCATGCACGGAACATCGATCAAAGTAGTACGAATCTTCAATACCTACGGGCCGCGCATGCATCCGTACGACGGACGTGTGGTCAGCAATTTCATTCGGCAAGCGGTCGGTGGAGAGGCGCTGACGATCTTTGGTGATGGATCGCAGACGCGCTCGTTCTGTTACGTGGACGACTTGATTGCCGGCTTCCGGCTGATGATGGATTCGCGCGAGGATTTCACGGGCCCGGTGAATATGGGTAATCCGCACGAATTCACCATGTTGGAATTGGCGCACGCCGTTGCGCGCGACGCTGGATGCACTGCGCAGATTGAGCACCGTGCATTGCCGATGGATGATCCGTTGCAGCGGCAGCCAGACATCACGCTTGCCCAGCGCGAACTCGGGTGGAGTTCCAAGATCAATATCGAGGAAGGAATTCCTCGAACCATTGAGTGGTTCCGCACTATTCGGTTGTCTGACTACCCACCGCCCAGCCCGAACGTGATGCAGCCGGAAACGCAGGCCAAGTAAGGCAAGTAAGGGCAGTCCACGGGTGGCGTTTGGAGGCCTGCGGGGTGCCGAACGCCCAATTCTGCCCGTCCGAGCCCCCGGGCATCCCCCACCCAGAATTTCGCCAAAGAAAAAGGGCTTGATGTCGCAGATACTTCACTTTGAGGTCGTACTGTTCCCTCATCGCCAGTCCGGTTCGGGCCTGGTGGTGGGTTTCCGCGAGGCGGAATACCCGAAAATTTACCGAACAGACCTTGACAAGTCCGATGGTTGTGAAGAACCTACCAAACACCGAACAACCATCGGCTGACTGATCAGAACAGTGAAACGCGCATGAGCCGCAAAGTACGCGGAATGCAGAGTGTGCAAGGAACGCAGCACGGTGACCCAAACGGGTTGCCCCAACCGACGGAGCGAAAGAAACAGATGGCACAGACCACCACGACGGCGAACACCACCACGAACGGAACCCCGGCCTCGGCCGCCCGCACTTCTAGCACCACGGCCGGCGCGGCGGTGGCGACCCCCGCAGGGCGCGAGAACTTTGGGAAGATGGGCTCCATGCCCACCACCCCCAGCAAGGCGTCCGATTCCCGCGTTGATGTCAAGAGTGACGTGAAGAGCGAGATCAAGAGCGATATCAAGGAAGTCAAGGACGTAAAGCCAGCAGCACCAAAGCCAGCAGCGAAGTTGACGCCCGCAGAGCTCAACGCGCGGACTGCGAAGTCCAAGGCGCTTGAGGCGGCCGTTGGACAGATTGAGAAGAACTTCGGTAAGGGATCGATCATGCGTCTCGACAACGAGACCGTGCCGGTGATCCCGTCGATTTCGAGCGGTGCGCTCAGTCTTGATATTGCACTCGGTGGACGCGGACTCCCGCGTGGTCGAGTGGTGGAGATCTTCGGGCCAGAAAGTTCGGGTAAGACGACTCTTGCTCTGACGGTCATTGCCAATAGTCAGAAGAACGGCGGCGTGGCCGCGTTCATCGATGCTGAGCATGCGCTTGATCCATCGTGGGCGAAGCGTCTGGGCGTGAACCTTGACGAGATTCTGGTGTCGCAGCCCGATACGGGCGAGCAGGCGCTGGAGATCTGCGAGATGCTGGTGCGTTCTAACGCGGTGGATGTCATCGTGGTTGACTCGGTGGCGGCATTGATCCCACGGGCTGAAATTGAAGGCGAAATGGGTGATAGTCACGTTGGTTTGCAGGCACGGCTCATGAGCCAGGCGCTGCGCAAGCTGACCGGCGCCATCGCCAAGAGTGAGTGCATCGTGATCTTTATCAATCAGCTGCGCGAGAAGATCGGCGTCATGTTCGGATCGCCCGAAACGACGACCGGCGGACGTGCGCTGAAGTTCTACTCATCGGTGCGCATTGATATTCGCCGTATTGGCGCGATCAAGGATGGCGACCGCAATGTTGGTAATCGTGTGCGCGCAAAGGTAGTGAAGAACAAGGTTGCGCCTCCGTTCCGCGAGGCCGAGTTTGACATCATGTTCGAGGAGGGCATCTCAGTGTCGGGAGACATTCTCGACCTCTCAGTGCTCGACGGCGTGGTGGACAAGGCTGGTGCTTGGTTCAGCTTCGGCGACGTGCGACTTGGACAGGGTCGTGAGGCATCGAAGTTGTTCCTGCGCCAGAACCCGAACCTGATGGAGGAGATCCGCCGCGAGGTGTTGACCAAGCGTTTGGCGAATCCATCGGCGCCGACCAAGGCTCCCCCTGCACCTGCTGCTGACGATTGATTTCACTGCTGTCGGAGGTAGTGAATTTCCAGCGCCGGACGCCCCACGACGGAGGCGTCCGGCGCTGTGCTTTGGGGGTTTGCGTGCGGTCCGTCGGCGTTCCACATCAGCGCTCGCAGTGCGAATGTTTAGCAGCGGCCGAGCAGGGAGTGCGAGCGCGGAGCGAGTCGCAAGGTGTCATGTTCGCCGGCCGCATATCGCCAGTGGGCAAGGGCGGCGATCATGGCGGCGTTGTCAATGCAATATTTCTGAGCCGGCAAGCGCACATCGATTCCGTGCTGAGTGCCGAACATTTCCAATTGGGCGCGCAGGTGGCGATTGGCAGTCACTCCACCGCCCACCAGAAGCGTGACGGGGCGATCGTTCTGTGCTTCGAGTCGTTCCATGGCACGTTTGAGCACGTCCATGACTTGGTTGACCGCGGCTGACTGAAAGCTTGCAGCGAGGTCGGACACTCGCTGCTCAGTGAGTGGCAGCGGCGGCCGGGGCGCGGGTCGATTGGCAACGGGAGGGATACCGCGCACGGCGTAGAGCAGGGCGGTCTTCATGCCGCTGAAACTGAAATCAAGTGTGCGTTCGTTGGATTGGCCGCCGTCGCGGACGCTGCGCGCCGTCAGTCGCGGGGTGGGAAAGCGCATAGCCGTTGCATCACCTGACGAACTGCGCTCGTCCAAGAGTGGCCCGCCCGGGTAACCGAGCGATAGCAGTGTGGCCGCCTTGTCAAATGCTTCACCCATCGCGTCGTCGATGGTGCGACCGAGGAGTTTCATCGATCGCGGGTCGTTCATGCGAAAGAGATGCGTGTGTCCACCGGAGGCCACCAGCCCAAGCGCTGGCCAACCAACCGGGGGCGCATCGAGCAGACCAGCCACCAAGTGTGCGGCAATGTGGTCAATGCCGATCACCGGAATTCCTAACGACCAGGCATAGGCCTTTGCTGCCGCATTGCCAATCAGGAGCGAGCCAATCAATCCGGGTCGATTACCAATGGCAACCGCGCTGACCGGTCGCCCTGCAAGCTCTGCGCTTCGCAATGCCTCGCGAACCACTGGGACAATCCGTTCCAGATGCGCACGGCTAGCAAGCTCCGGCACCACGCCTGCGTAACGCGCGTGAATTTCATGTTGCGTGCTCACTACGTTTGAAAGCACGCGGGGCGCGCCATCGCGCCACTCCACAATGCTCGCAGCAGTTTCGTCGCAACTTGTTTCGATGCCCAGAATGAGCGTTCCATCAGTTGCCGGATGCGCCGGATGGATCTGCGTGGTGGGACTCACTTTCCCTCCGGCTCGCGCGCGGGCGTGTATTCCGGGGCAGGAATGGCGCTTGCGCCAATACCCGTACGCAGTGCCGATGGATCCTTGACGATCCAGCGACCGATGACATGGCCATCGCGGTCGCGGAGTTCAACGGCGCCATCGATGAGCGATGCGTCGTTTCCAAGAAACGGATCATCCACGCCGGCGCCGGCGCTGCGCAGGGTGCTGATCGCTTGGTCGGTCTTCTGAAGTTCATCAAGTAATCGCCGGCGGTATTCGATGCTCGATCGCAACTCATCGCTGCCAGCGCCGATGTCACCGGAGAGGTCGCCGACGACCGGCCACTCCACCATGTCGAGGTATCCCTGAATGGCGTCCACCGCCCCAGCGAGTTGTGGATCATGGGCCACGCTACTGATGGAAGCCGACGAATTCCACAGCACTGTGGGCGAAGAAGTAGCGCCGCCTGCTTCGCGCAACTGGCGCGCGGCTGCACGGGCAATTGATTGTTCCTCAGTCATCGGCACGCGAAAGCCAGTGTCTGGTTCAACGCCCCACCGCGACGCGCCAACGGCGCGATGCGGCGAGGTGCCGCTCGGTAAGTAATAGCGAGCGGTAGTGATCTTGACCGTGCCGGCGCCGTCTGGAAGCTGCAGCACGTCTTGCACGCTGCCCTTTCCATAGGAACGGGTGCCGATGATCTTGGCGCAGCCGTTGTCGCGCAAGGCGCCCGCAACAACCTCGCTTGCGCTGGCACTTCCCTGGTTGACGAGCACCACCATCGGAATGTGCAGGTCTTCTGGCGACGATGTGGCATCCCACGTTCGACCAGTGTCGCCACGGCCGCGAATACTGACAATCGCACCTTCGGAGATAAAGCGATCGACCACTCCGACAGCAGCAGTGAGCGAGCCTCCACCATTGTCACGCAAATCAAGAATGATGCCGGAAACGCCGTCGGCACGAATCCGTGCCAGTGCCGCATCAACTTCTGCCACCGTTCGATCATTGAATTGCGCGATGCGAATGTACGCCACGCGACGGTCGGAATCGATGGTAAAACGCCAGCCGTCCGCGTCGCGGAGGATGCCCTTCACACTGGGCGTTTCTACAACGCGGCGCGGCACATTGAGGGTTCGTTCATTGCCATCGGCGCGGCGAATCACCAACACCGCCACCGTGCCAGGCGCGCCTGGGAGGAGCGACTCCAGCGTGGCAGCGCCGATGCCCTCCGTTGACTTGCCATCAACAGAGAGAATGGTGTCGCCCGCCAAGATGCCCGCCTCCATCGCCGGTGATCCGTCGATGGCGGTGATGACGATCGGGCGGCCATCGTCAAGGTCCAATTCAACGCCGATGCCCACATAGCTTCCTGACAGTTGCCTACGGAATGCGCCCTCGTCGGCGGGCGGAATATAAACGGTGTACGGATCACCCAGCGCTTTCGTCATCGCCTCCATGGCGGCGCGCTGCATCGCGGTCGCGTCAATTGGATCAACGTAACTGCCCACAATCAGCGCGCGCAGGTCGATGATGGGATCGAGCCAGCGGTAGGCGCCCTCGGTGGCAGGTGGCACGGCGCGTGCGCCGTCATCGGTTGATTGTGGCATTCCAGCCTGCAGCGCGGGCGCCAGAAGCGCGGCGAATGCAGCAGAAGCGAGGAACATCGTGAATCGGGCCACGCGGCGATGATAGGGGCGCGCCATCCCGTCCTACAATCCTCCCCACATGGAAACAGGACGCCACGCAGAAGTCGACATCCGGGCCGAGCCCGCGATCCTTGTCGGCGTCCGCCTTCGAGATAATGAAACCACCTTCGACGACTCGCTTGCCGAACTACAGGC
>JBDKKN010000147.1:0-9209 GCA_039796075.1 Planctomycetota bacterium
ACGGAGATGGGTGCCTTGCAAGAGCGCATCACCTCCACCAAGGACGGCGCCATCACCTCCGTGCAGGCGATTTACGTGCCCGCCGATGACTTGACTGACCCGGCACCAGCAACCACGTTCACCCACTTGGATGCGTTCATCGTGCTGGAGCGCAAGATCGCTGAGAAGGGCATCTACCCTGCAGTGGATCCGCTCTCTTCCACGAGCCGCATCTTGGATCCGCAGATCGTCGGTGAGCGCCACTACAAGGTCGCGCGTCGCGTGCAGAACATCTTGCAGCGCTACAAGGATCTGCAGGACATCATCGCCATCCTCGGCGTTGATGAACTGAGCGAAGACGACAAGCTGTCCGTGTCACGTGCGCGCAAGCTGGAGCGATTCCTCAGCCAGCCGTTCTACGTGGGCGAGATCTTCACCGGTCTGCCAGGCGTCACCACCACGCTCGACGAGACCATCGACAGCTTCGAGCGCATCTGCAGCGGCGAGGGCGACAACCTCCCTGAAAGTGCGTTCATGTACGTCGGTACCTTGGACGATGCACGTAAGAAGGCAGAAAAGATGGCTGCGGCCGTCTGAATCGCCCCAGTGCGACCATCACAACACTCCCATCGCGGGACGCAATTGCGTCCCGCGATGTGTTTTTAGACTTCCACCGATGGTCCGATGGTGGTACGGTGGGGGCATGGTCCACGCCACCCTGCTACTGGTCGTTGCGTTGCAAGCCCCTGCCGGGGCGGGACCATCAGCCACACCACCGCAGAATCCGCCACCGAGCCGACTGATCGAACGCCAGCAAGTGCGACCAAGTCGCGTGCGTGCTCGTGAGAACCTTGCGCGTGATCCCAACGAGCCGGATCCAGCAGAGATGGCACCGGAACCAACACCCGAGCCGGAGCTGGCAGAGCCGACGCCCGCGCCGGTAGTAGCTCCTGCACCTGCACCGGCCGTTCAGCCCGCGGGCCTTGCGCCGATGGTGCCTTCGGTGATCGCGCCAGGTAACACTGCGACCCGCGCATCGTCTGCCGTAGCGAGCCCGAGCGCTGGGGCTGCACCAACTGGTGCCAAAGCAAAGTTTGTGTTCGACCCGCAACCACTGGCGCCGCTCACAATGCTGGTGGGTCCAGCAATCGGCGCCCTGTGGTTAGTGACACGGCGCGGCGTCGGTTCGTCAGCGGGTTAAGGAGTTGGCTGAATGGGCACAGCGCTGGGGGCAGCGCCCGGTGCAGACTCCGTGCGCTCGGCTGAATCAACTGCATCAACTGGATCGCGCGATCGCTTCGCGTCTGCCCATGACGGCGGACGGAATCCACTCACCTTGCCGTCGGGGCCAAAGAACACACACCAAGCGCGCTCGTCGGCTTCGTCGGGATACACAGCCCGTGTGGCGAAGCTTGAAAGCGTGTCGCCGTACTGCCAACGCTCCCCGCGCAACGGACTCGGCGCATGGGTAGCAGGAGTACCTGGTTTGACAACCGCGGCCGGCGGCGGAATGTAACTACTTGAAGGTTCGCCAAGTGCGCCAGCCACCTCATCGTGCGTCATGCCAACGCGCATGCGATTCCAATTCATCTCATATTTCTGCGTCTGGCAACCCACAAGCGCTGCTGCACCGACAATCGCTCCGCCCACGATTACTGCGCGCGCCCTGCGCATCAGCGCGCCAACCTCGCCAGCGCAGCGGTGCAGTCATCAGCGAGCGGCGCCACGGCTACTCCCGTTCCAACAGCGCGACGCATCCAAAGATCGGGAGTCACGCGACCAATGGAGCAGATGCGCTTGGTTTCCGTGGCCAAATCCTTGCCATGCATGTGCGAACGGATCTGGTGACTGATCACATGGCCAAGTGTGTAATCCGCCAAGTACAACGGATGCCCAACCATATGTTGATACGCCGCCAAGATGTGCGTGTGATCCGGACCAAAGTCCTGCTGGTAGTAACGCGTCCAGACATCCGCTGCAATGGCCAGCGTTGCATCGCGCAGTGCAGCAGGCGTTGCGCCCGGGTTTGCATAGATCCAGCGCCACATACGCAGTTCAACCAAACTGGGGCCAGCGATTTGCCGTGCCGCCAACATGGTGGCAACTGCATCAATGTCCTGGGCACGCTGCATGTCCGCGGTGTCCTCAATTCCAAGCACACGCTTGGCGAGTGACTGGTACAGGAATGCAAATGCTTCTGTGCATGCTGTGTTTGGCACATTCTGCAGCGCCGGTCGCGGTGCATTGAACGCGCTGTAGAGCTGCTCCAGGTTGTGTCCAAGTTCATGCATGGCGGTATCGAATCCGTCCCAGCCGAGTTCATCCTTAAGACGATTGGTGCGGAGCCACGCCCCGTATTCGCCAAGCATTGGTCGCATGGCGTGACCGGAACCCTTGGCAATTTCCACCTTGATGCGAGCGCCCAGGAAATCAGCTTCAGCGGCAGGGAAACCCAGCCCGCGCAGGACTTCAGGAAGCGCCGCTTGGAATGCTAACTCGTCAGCAAATCGTGCCTTCACGGCGGCATTCAGTTCCGCCGCCGGCTTGGATTCCGCAACATCTTCAAAGTAGATGTCCTGCGGCTCCAGTGCGCGGCCAAGCCGAGCACGCAAGAACGCTGCGAGCGGCGCGCGCGCAGGATGTTCAAGCAAGTCAATCAGCAGCCGTTCCACATCCGTCTCAGGAATCTCACGCGCTAGATCAAACTTGCGAGCGATCGCAGTGGGTGCCTCTGGATAGAGAACATCAAAGCGTGCGGCAACGGCGTGATGCGCCAGAATGTGTTGATAGCGCTCTGGACCAATCGTGTCTGCATCGGCAACGGGCTTACCACCAACGGTGTTGCGCGCCGGGTCCCATGCTGCGCCGGCGGATGTTCGTTCCATCACGCTGCGTGGGATGGTGCCATCAATATGACGTGCCATCACCCACATCAACGCGTGTTGTTTATCCAAGCCATCGGGGTCGCCGTAACCGGCCTTGATTTCTTCACGCACCAACCAGTGCGCAAGCAGCGCGCGGTCGGGCTCAAACCAACGCTTGCCCTTGGCATCCACCATGGTTCCCACCGGCACGTGGAATTTGGCTACGAAGTTCTGCGCCTCATGACCAACGCGACGCGCATGATCGGCCAGTTCCGCTGGTACGCGCGGACCGAACTGCTGCGCAACGCGCGCTGCGGCCCACTGCTCCACGCTCCAACTATCGCCGGCGGCGAGCATGCCGCGCAGGTCCGGTCGATCGAAATTGAGGAGCGCAATGAACGCCACCTTCTGTCGATAAAGCTGGTCGGAAAGATCCGGCGCTGGGTCGAACGATGCCAGCACGTCATCCACTCCGGCGCACTCATCGCCGACGAGATCGTTCCAGCGTCGCAGCGAGCGGCGCATTTCATACAGGTGCCCGCCGATCTGACGGAGCGACTCCTCTAGGCGCGCAAGCAGGCGCGTGCGCAGCGCAGCGTCGGAAACGAAATGCTTCTCACACAACGCGCGGAATGCAGCTGCATCACCATCGGTCGCGGACCACCGATCAGCAACGCGTTTCACGCCAGCGGTTGCGTCGGTGCGAGCGGCCTCACCATGGGCGGTAACAATCGCATCGATGGCTGCTTGGCGGTCAGTATTGGAAATGACTTGTGGAAGCGTGGCGGGCGCCATTGGCGCTGATGTGCCGGGATCGGACATGGAAACCCCTATCATTAAGTGTTGAAGTCACGGCGCAGCAGGTGCGGGAGCAGATGGCGTTACTGGCGTCGGCGCAGGAGGCGCCTTGGCGGGTGGCCCTTGGACTGGATTGCAACCAACGCAACCAGCGGCTCCCTTGGCACGGACGCTGGCAAACATAGTGAGCGGTTGTTCCTTCTCGCGGCCGTACAGCTTGAGCGTTCCGTAGAGCAATCCCTCGCGCGGGCTCTTGGGCGTGATGCGAACGCTGACCTTGCGCACCTTGGCATCAACCTTCTGGCCAAGCATCTCTACTTGCACTTCTGGTGATCCGCTCTCGACAGCCAAGACGTCTTCGCCGGCATCTTCCATCTCCAAACTGACGTCGGTGCTACCGCCCACATCAATGCGTCCCGCATTGACGCGATAGTCCTTCATACGGAACGCGGATGTTGGAATAGTGCGTTCGCTACGAATCCAGACGTCAAAGATTGGACAATCGGCACGATCGGTTTCGATTGCCAAATATGCAGGAAAATCAGGCTGCCATGTATCAAGATCAAACTTCACCAAGTACTGCGCGCGCGGGGCGTCGCTGGCGTTGTAGCCGATGAATTCCGGCACGCGCCCGCCGACGGCGCAAATGGTGAAGGGCTTCTTATCAAGGCTCTCCACAACAAATCGACCTTGGCGCGGCTTGCCCTCAACCGCGTTGATGATGGGCGGGACCGCGCGTACCGGCATGGCCGTCTCTGCACGCAGTTGAATCTCCACGACCTTTGCATACCCCTCCACCAACACGCGAATACTGGCGCGGTGCGTCTGCGGCATGGCGACGCCGTCGAGAGCGGCTTCGAGCGGAACGGATTGGCCCGGCTGCAACACGGTGCCAGCCAACGCACTGGTGGTGGTGCACTTACAACTTGGGGTCACCGCCACAATCATGAGCGGCTTCGTGCCTGTATTGGTCAGCGTGACCGTTCCCTTGTTACCGACGCGTGGCGCCATAAAGCCCAGGTCCAACACTGGCGGCTGAATAGTGATCGGCGGAAGCGAATCGATCGTGCCGGACATATCGATGGGCGGCGCAACGGCGGGGACCGGAGTCGCGGCACGGTCCGATGCCGACTCTGGGACGTCGGGCGTGCTCACCGGCGTGGGGGCCTGAGCAAACGCGCCGGGCGCGAACAGGCTGGCAAGCGCCAAAGATGACAAGCATGTCAGGGATGTCAGGGCGACGGATCGAAAGGCGCCACGAATGCGATTGGAGTTCGTGGAGTTCGTGGAGTTCGTGGAGTTCGTGGTGGTCGTGGTGCTCATGTGGGAACGCGAGTGTAGAAGTTTCCGTTCCCCCGGCCCGGCATTCTGAGGCCCTAAATCGGTTACTTATCAGACTTTGATATCGCGTAACCACTAGCAAGAGGACGATTTGATGTTCTTTTGAATTCCTGATACTTCCCATGATGCATTTGAGGGCTAGATTCCGTTTGTAACAGTGGAGAGAGGATGGACGTGCTGAAGAGCACTACCAACCTCTAACCGAAACTACCGTGAGGCCTTGGAGGGCCTGCCTGAAGTCACTTTCCCCTCCCGCCTGACGCACATCGCTTGCGGTGTGAATTAAATAGCCCTTTTCCCTCCCTCCGCCCCCAAATCCTCACCGATTTGGGGGTATTTCTTTGTCGACTGCTTTTTGTGCGCTGGTGCACCCTCCGGGGCGATCACCCCGCCTTCGCTATCCTCCGCTGTTCACCTCAACTATTTAGGAGCACTCCGCGTGAAGTCGACCGAACTGAAGTCCAACATGGGTATCAAGATTGACAACAAGCTGTACCTCATTACCCGGTTGGAGCACCGAACGCCCGGAAACCTTCGCGCTTTCATCCAAGTCACCATCCGGGATCTGAACAACGGCGCCATTCTGGAGAAGCGCCTCCGCTCCGGTGAGGAAGTTGAGCAGGTCGACCTCGACCGCCGCCAGATGGAATACCTGTACGAGCAAAACGGCAAGTTCGTGTTCATGGACCTGGAGTCGTTTGATCAGGTGGAACTTCCGAAGGAAATCATCGGCGACATGCCGCTGTACGTTCTGCCGAATAGCCAAGTGGTTGTGCTGTGGTGCGATGGTCGGCCAATCTCCATCGAAATGCCGATGTCCGTCACCTTGGTAGTGACCGACACCGCTCCCGGCATCAAGGGTGCAACGGCCACCAACCAGCTCAAGGAAGCAACCTGCGAGACCGGGCTCAAGACCCGCGTTCCCCCGTTCATCGTCACTGGCGAGAAGATCATCGTGGGCACCGAGGACGGCGCTTACAAGGAACGCGCGTAACTGATCGCGTAACACTCTGCCTCAAACCAACGCGCCGCGCGGCTCAATGCCGCGCGGCGCGTTGTTTACTTGTGCGCGGATTACTTATCCGCGTTATTCACTTGTGCGCGTTGTTGACTGATGCGCGCTTTACTTTCGCACCGCGAGCGCAGCCGTCACCACCGCATCGACCGTGAAGCCGAAGTGCTTGATGACCTGCGGTGCGGGACCACTCTCGCCGAAGGTTCGCATGGCGATGACTTGCCCATCGAGCCCGACGTAGTCGCCCCAACCGCTAGCGCTACCCATCTCCACCGCAACGCGGGCACGCACAGCCGGCAGAAGCACGGAGTCGCGATATGCCTGCGTCTGCCGATCAAAGACCAGTGTGCACGGCATGCTGACCACACGGGCGCGCACGCCTTGTTCAGCGAGCTTGGCGTGCGCGTCAACACACAGTCCGATTTCGCTGCCGGTCGAGATGAGAATCACTTCTGGTGCACCGCCACCGATTGGGTCAAGCAGCACGTAACCACCCTTCTGCGCCCCGGCCGCGGGAGCGCAACGTGTGCGGTCCAGCGTTGGCACATTCTGACGTGTCAGTGTCATCATGGTTGGCGTGCTGCGGGACTCCATCGCCCAACGGAACGCCTCGGCAGCCTCGTTGCCATCACACGGCCGCCACACCGCCAAATTGGGCATGGCGCGCAGGCTCGCTAATTGCTCTACCGGCTGATGCGTGGGACCGTCCTCGCCGACGCCGATCGAATCATGCGTGAATACCCACAGACACGGCAGTTTCATGAACGCACTGAGGCGGATCGCCGTGCGCATGTAATCGGTGAACACCAAGAAGCCCGAGCCGAAAGCGCGCAGGCCGCTGAGGGTCATGCCATTGACCATGGCGCCCATGGCGTGCTCACGAATTCCAAAGTGCATGTTGCGACCGTCATACGTGCCGCCAAATTCCGGCGCGTTGAATGTGCCCGCGCCCTTCAGGAAGGTCTTGTTACTCGGGGTGAGATCGGCGCTACCGCCAATCATCCACGGGATACGTTCCATGATGGAGTTGATCACCTTGCCACCCGTCGAGCGCGTGGCGTCGCCCTTGGGATCAGCGGGGAACGGTGCAAGACCAGCGTCCCATCCCGCGGGCAAATCGCCGCGCCACATGGTCTGCAATTCCTGCGCGCGCTCGGGGTGCGCGGCCTGATACGCGGCCCATGTGGAATTCCAAGCTGCACGCTTCGCAGCGCCGCGAGCTCCCATCGTTTCTGCGAAGCGCTCACGCACGCCGGACGGCACCAGGAACTTTGGTTCCAATGGCCAACGATAGAACGTCTTGGTCTTGGCAATTTCCGCCTCGCCCAGTGGCTCGCCGTGCGCCTTTGACTTGTCCTGCACTTCCGGCGAACCCCATCCGATGTGACTATCGACAATGATCATCGTTGGGCGATCGGTGGTGGCACGCGCGGAAGCAAACGCCTGTGCCAGTGCATCAACATCGTTGGCATCCTTGACGTGTTGCACGTTCCAGCCATAGCCATGGAAACGCGCGGTGACATAGTCAGAGCAGGAGAGCTCCGTGCTGCCGTCAATGGTGATGCGGTTATTGTCAAAAATCCAGCACAGATTTCCCAAACGCATGTGGCCCGCGGCACTTGCTGCCTCATGCGAAATACCTTCCATCAGGCAGCCGTCACCGCAGATAGCAAAGACGTGGTAATCAAAGAGCTCTTGCGCTGGCGTGTTGTAACGCGCGGCAAGGAACTTACCGGCGATGGCCATGCCAACCGAATTACCGAGACCCTGACCGAGTGGGCCGGTGGTTGTTTCGATACCGGTCGTCACACCAAACTCGGGATGACCGGGGCAGCGCGAACCAACTTGGCGGAAGTTTCGAATGTCATCAAGCGTCACCGCGAGGCGACCGGTGGGGGCACCAGCGGCATCCGTATCGATCACACCGGCAAGGTGCAAGAGCGAATAGAGCAACATGCAGGCATGACCGTTCGAGAGGACGAATCGATCACGATTGGGCCAGTGCGGCGCGGCGGGGTCATAGTTGAGCGAGTCCTTCCACAGCGCATAGCCCACCGGCGCAAGACCCATCGGCGCGCCGGGATGTCCGCTATTGGCGGCTTGGACGGCATCCATGGACAGCGTGCGAATGGTGGTGATCGCCAAGCGATCAATGAGCGGGACGTCAGCGGGGGTACCGGCGATTGGGTCGATGGCAGGAACGGCAGTTGGTGCAGGCGCGGCGGTCATTCGCGAAGACTACCGCGGCGGGAATTTGCATCGGGGATGCGGGGGAACGGTCTCGCCCTAGGTTGCTTTGCTGCATCACGACTTCGTGCTGGTCAGCGTTGAGGCATCACGCCCGCGTACTGGCCCGCATTCGCCTTACGAGGACGGCCGCTGAGCGCGGCCCTGTCCTCTCCGGCGCCTGCGGCCAGGATGCGATGGCGGAGATCAACAGACTGCGGATGTTGGAGTGCACCAACGCACATACGCCCCCAGGCGCGTGAGCGCTTGGGGGCGTGGAGTGTGGACACTGGCCGAAGCCAGCGTGGAGTGCAGAGTGATGTCAGGCGCGACGGCGACGGCCACCGGCGAGACCAGCAACGCCGAGCAGGGCGAGTGCTCCTGGGGCTGGCACTGCGCCTGCACCAGCGAGGATGGAAGCGCCAGCGGTCGACTCGTAACCGTAGTCAACCAAGGTGCGGGTCATCGTGTTCACGACACCGTCTTCCGCGCCCATCGCAAAGCGCATCCAGCCGTAGTGAATGAGCGTGTCAGCGGCTTTAAACTTGAAGCCGACGATGTTCTCAGAGCTGTATGTCCATCCACCCAGAAGACCTTCCGCCGACGTAGTGCCATAGACATCACCATCGGTGGAATTGTAGGAGCCCGTGGAGCCGATCGAAGTCCCCAAGGCGAGGTTGCCGCCGGTGCCAGTTGTAACACCCTCTCTGCGCATCAGACCGCCTCCAGAAGCGCTAAAATAGAACCTGAAGCCATTGTTTGAGTAGGCGTTTAACTGATAGCTATCGAAGTATTCGTTCGTCACCGTTGGGGTTTCGACGTTGATGTAGACGCCATCGGTATTGGGGGCACAAACGAAGTTGAGGACGCCGCTGTAAACGACGGCGGCATTGGCAGCGGCGGTAGCGCCCATGGCGACAGCAGCGGCAGCAGCGATGTGCTTCTCAAAGCGGTTCGAAATACGCATATTGTGATTTCCTAAATTG
>JBDKKN010000148.1:0-8304 GCA_039796075.1 Planctomycetota bacterium
CAATTTAGGAAATCACAATATGCGTATTTCGAACCGCTTTGAGAAGCACATCGCTGCTGCCGCTGCTGTCGCCATGGGCGCTACCGCCGCTGCCAATGCCGCCGTCGTTTACAGCGGCGTCATCAACTTCGTTTGTGCCCCCACTTCCGCTGGCGTCTACATCAACTTCCAAACGCCAAGGGTGACCAACGAATACTTCGATGACTATCAGTTAAACGCCTACTCAAACGATGGCTTCCGCTTCGGTACTAGCACTCCTGACGGCGGTCTGATGCGCAGAGAGGGTGTTACAACTGGCACCGGCGGCAACCTCGTCTTGGGGACTTCGATCGGCTCCCCGGGCTCCTACGACGTTAACTCCCCTGGTGATGTCTACGGCACTACGTCGGAGACTGGTCTTCTGGGTGGATGGACATACAGTTCCGAGAACATCATCGGCTTCAAGTTTATTGCCGCTGACACGCTCATTCACTACGGCTGGATGCGCTTTGCGATGGGCGCGGCTGGCAGTGCCTCCGCCAACACGATGACCCGCACCTTGGTTGACTACGGTTACGAGTCGACCGCTGGCGCTTCCATCCTCGCAGGCGCAGTGCCAGCCCCAGGCGCACTCGCCCTCCTGGGCGTTGCTGGCCTCGCTGGCGCCCGTCGCCGTCGAGCCTGACATCACTCTGCACTCCACGCTGGCTCCGGCCAGCGTCCACACTCCACGCCCCCTGGCGCTCACGCGTCTGGGGGCGTGTGTGCGTTTGCGCGCTCCAAACATCTGCAGTCTGCTGATCTCCGCCATCGCATCCTGGCCGCAGGCGCCGGAGAGGACAGGGCCGCGCTCAGCGGCCGTTCTCGTAAGGCGGATGCGGGCCAGTACGAAATCGCGTTGCATCCAATGCGAAGGCGTGATGCAACAACGCCCCGCTCGGCCTACCGCAATGCCAGTTCGACCAGCGCCTCCGCGGTCGGATCCCCTGGTACATCTTCGCGCCCAAGCACGCGTTCGATCATGTCGCGCGCCGCTGGCTTGGAATGCCCAAGTTGCGCGAGCACTTCAATCGCGTCGCGCGCCGCTGCCATGAGTTTGCTCTCCGCACTGATCGGCCCACGCGCACCCGCCTTGGTTCCAGGTGCTGCTGGTCGCACGCCGAGTTCGCGCACGAATGGATCGATCTTGCCCTTGAGTTCAACGCAAATTGTTTCCGCCGTGCGCTTGCCGATTTCTGGCAGCGTCTGCAACATGCCGTGATCACGCGCGGCGATCGCTTCGGCGACCTGTGCGAAGGGAAGTTGCAGCGCACGCAGTGCCTTGCGATTGCCGATGCCTTTGACCGTGGTGAAGAGCTCAAAGAAGGCGCGATCAGTGGCTGACTGAAAGCCAATCAAGCGCGGCCAGAAACTGGAGCCCTGCCCTTGTCCCTCCAGGTAATGCAGCGTGTGGAACTTCACTGGTTGCCCAATGCGTGCCGCGAGTGACATGGAATCTGCGGCGGGAATCAGCACCTCGTAGGTGAGTTCCGCCACCTGAACATGGGCAGCACCGTCGTCGATAGCGATGAGATTTCCGGTGAGTTGGGTGATCATGGGGGCTTCCTTGCCTGCGCCTATCCTACGAGCCATGCGCTACGCAATGATTATGGCAGGTGGATCCGGTACGCGACTTTGGCCAATGAGCCGGCAGGCTGTTCCGAAGCAGTTGTTGCGGTTCATTGATGGAAAGAGCCTGCTTTCCGTGGCGGCGGAGCGGATTCGCACGCTGGTTCCTGAGGCGAACCGGTACGTGTGCGCTGGGGAGAAATACCGCGCGCTGATCCGCGAGGACATTCCGTGGATTGATGATGCGCACGTCTTAGGCGAGCCAATGGGGCGCGACACTGTGAACGCGGTGGCATTTGCTGCGGCGGTGGTTGGGAAAGATGATCCCGACGCGGTGTTTGCTGTGTTGACGAGCGACCATTTGATTACGCCGCAAGCGGAGTTTGAGCGTGCGATGGATCTTGGGTTCCGACTGGTGGAGGCAGACCCGACGCGGCTGGTGACTTTCGCGGTGACTCCAACATTTGCAGCGACGGGGTTTGGATATGTGGAGCGCGGCGATGCGATTGCGGGATTCCCCGGTGCGTTCGGAGCGAAGCGATTTGTGGAGAAGCCGGATCGCGCGCGTGCCGAGGAGTATCTGCAGAGTGGTGGGTTTGGATGGAATAGCGGGATGTTCGTGTTCAGTGCTCAGACGGTGTTGGACGCACTGCAGCGCTTTAAGCCAGAGACGGCGGCTGGCATGCGCGAGATTCGTGCCGCGTGGGGGACTGCCGCGGCGCGCGCGACCGTGGAACGCATCTATCCAGAACTACCGAAAATCAGCGTTGATTACGCGCTCATGGAGCCGGCTTCGAAAGATCCAGCACTCTCCGTGTGCGTGGTGCCGATGAGCGTCGAGTGGCGCGATGTTGGCAGCTGGCCAAGTTATGGCGAGACGCTCGCGGCGGATGGTGATGGCAATCGGACCAATGCGCAGGCGCTTCATGTGGGTAGCACGGGTGTGCTGGCGTTGAGTGATGATCCTGCGCATGTCATCACCACTATCGGGCTGACCGATGTGATCGTGGTACGCACTAAGGATGCAACGCTGGTGGTGCGCGCGGATCTTGCGGAGAAGGTCAAAGACATTGCAGGCCTTGTACCGGAAGCGTTGCGCTGAATTCATGCGATACCTAGCGATCGATCTTGGTGCGAAGCGAACCGGCCTAGCGGCGGGTGATGATGTGTTGCGCATCGTGCAGCCAGTAGAGGTGTTGATGGTGTCGCGCGGGCCGGCGCTGATGGATGCACTTGCTAAAGCCATCGATCGGCATGGACCGGATGCGTTGGTGATTGGCTTACCCATCAATATGGATGGAACGGAAGGCGCGGCCGTCACCGATGCGCGCGAGTTCGGCGCCGCCATTGCTGCGCGCGTACGTCTGCCAGTGCACTTTCATGATGAACGGCTTTCGAGCTTCGAAGCAGATCAGCGCATGTCGCAGAGCGGGCGCACGCACCGCGAGAAGAAGGAACTGCGCGACGCGCTGGCCGCGTGCGCGATTCTTGAGGCGTACCTCGCTCGATAGGTCACTCTCTGTCAGACTCCGCATAAGTGGCGGAGGCGGTGCGCGATAGCAGTGAATGGCGCCTACTTCAGAAGGGAACGATGACGCCGATTTGGCCGCCGTACTGTTGCTCGTTCTCAAACTGCATTCCGTTGAATGAGCAGTACGCGGTGATTCCCTTGTACGACGCAAACTCAACACCAGCCTCAAAGCTGGCGCCGTAACGCGTCTCTGGACTGCCGTACACCGAGTAACCAGGTGTTGCGCTGTACGCGTTCGTGGCGGTGACATCCCAGTCACCGATCGGCACCGCAGCGATGAACGCACTGCCAATGTACGGCGTCAATACATCACGATCGATGCGCAACGTATGCATGATGCGTGAGCCAATCGATGGCTGCAACATAACGGCGCTTTGGCTTGAAACATCCAAATTTGCGCTGCCAGCGCCCTGCTCTGTGTACGAACTTTGACCAACGTAACCAGCCGCCACCGACGCGTATGGCTGCACGAACATATCGCCACCGATACGAATGTTCATGCCGATCTCAGAGTTCACCGACGCCGCCCACAGCGAGTTGTCCGATGTGGCCGTGCGCACAACGCCTGGGATATACAGTTCGCGCGTGCGATCGACGCCCGCGTAACCGCCCTGCGCGGCAGCCTCCACGTACCACTGGCCAGAATCCGGGACCCAACTGCCGTAGATGCCGACGTTCGCACCGTTCATGGTGTTCGTCTCATCCACCAAGCCGCCGGTGATGTCAACCGTTCCGGGCATGTAACCGATGAACGCACCCGCGATGAAACCCTTGCCAAGCACCATGTCGGCGCCGAACATCAGGCCACCAGTAGCCGAGCTGTAACTGGTCTTTGCCCACGTGTCATCACTGACGCTGTTGGTGAATCCGTAACCGCGCGACCACCACCGAGCACCATCGTCAGGAGTTGGCCCGTTCAATGGCGCGCCGAAACTGGTGAATGAGTTGCCAGTGACAACAGCGGAGCCAGCGGTCAGTGATTCCTGGTCGGTCAAGCCTCCCTTGGAACTCAGCAGCGGAGCGGCTGTGGCCGGCGCTTTACTTTCGCGCAGTTGCATCAGTCGGTTCATGGCTACGTCTCCAGCCTGGAAGAGCTGGTTCATGGTGACGTTGGGCAGCGCGTACGGATTGGCAACGTTGGAAAGCGCTACCTCAGAACTTGCGAACACGCCAGGCGTGAGGAGCAACATCTGCGTAGCGACGTACTGCTCATCCGAACCGGATGGACCAGTGGCGATCGCAGTGATCGCTGCGGCCGATGCATTGATTTGACTGTTGTTGACTGTGCCAACATTGGCATTGCGGCGCACTGTGCCGTTGCCCGTCTGCACATCCACAACAATGTCTGTACTGGTACTGCCCGCGGCCAGTGGATACGAGCCGCCCTGACCAATGATCTGCAGGCTGAATTGATTGCCCGCGTAACTCACCTCAAACGCACCACCCATGAAGTACGTGGAGCCGGTGGCATTCACCGCATGATCAGTGGAGAGGCCGGTGAGCGGATCGACCGTGACCACGTCAACCGTACTGAAGGTGCCGTTCAAGGTTCCGGCGGCGGCCATCACGTAATCGACGGTGACGCCGGAGGCGGGGATGAAGGTGCCGGAATAGAAGTCGGCGTCATAGATAATCTTGGCTGCGGAACCGTTGAGGGTGAACGCGCCGCCCGCGTCGAGACGATCGGCATTGCCAGTGGAATCAAGCAGATACCAGCTGGTGGTGGAGGTTGCGTCAAGGATGACATCGCCAGTGACAGCGAGCGTTGAAGTACCGGAATTGCTGTGGTCGCCCGGATTGAGAAGACCCTTGAATGCATTGCCAGCGCTACCGATGTTGGCCAGCGTGCCGTCGCCGCCGACGGTCACTGCGCCGCCGGAGTTGAGCGCGTCGGAGAAGACCGATGCGTCACTCAGGTCGGCGCCATCCGTCAGGGAGAGCGTGGATCCAGAAGTGAGCGTGATATCGCCAGCGAAGTTTGATGTGCCGCCCGATCCGATGGACGCACTGAGTTGTGAGAGTGTCAGATTGGCGGAGGCGCCCGAGACGTTGAGGCCGCCATCGAGGACCAGCGTGGTGGTGCCCGCGGGCACGCCAGTGAGTGTGGTAGTTCCACCGATCGTGAGTGACTGCGTGGCATTAAGCGAGAGGTTCGCGCCGATGTCCACCTGCGAACCCAAGATGCGCATGCCAGCGCCGCCGACGGACGCTTGCGTGTTCACAGCCGCAGACATGGTGTCGATCACCGTGGTGCCGGTGAAGGTGCTTGTGCTGAAGGCAAGCGTGGTGGTGGCGGTGGAACCAGAGAGCGCCTTGAAGACCAGATCGCCGGTGCCGTCAACGGTGCCAGTAAAATTGAGTGCGCCAGTGCCGGCACCGGAGGTGGCGATGGTGGCTGCGGCGGTGCCACCCGAGATCAGCGTGCCTGCGTAGGTAACAGTGGCGTTGCCGTTGTAGGTGAACTGCGTCGCCGTTGCATCAGCGTTCAGGGTGAGCGAAGTGAGGCTGCTGAGCCACGCGGCATTGCTCGTGGTGGCGGTGGAGCCCGCCTTCAGCGCGATACCGCCGGTGAACGTTGACGTGGCCGCGCCGACCGAGAGATCAACGCCCGAGATAGTGAGCACGCCCGTGCCGGACATCGCCTCGTTGACGTTGAACAACGTGTTGGCGCCGCCGCTGCCGGTGAGGCTCGAGGTGCCGTTCACGGCGAATGCTTGGCCAGCGCCGAGTGTCAGCGCAGTGCCGAGCGTGAGATCGCCGTCCGTCAGTGCGAGGCCGGCGCCGCCGACGGAGAACGCTGTATCGATCTTCGCCTTCGCGCCATCGATGATGGTCTGGCCGGTGATGCTGCTGGAGCTATCGAAAGCCAGCGTGGTGGTGGCCGTGGAACCGTCGAGTGCAGAGACAACCAGATCTCCCGTGGCGGTCACCGTGCCGTCGACGCGGAAGTCGGCGGCAGTCGCGCCGGAAGTGGCAATGGTGGCCGACGCGCCGGTGGCGTTCAACGGACCGGAGTAGTTGCCTGCGACGGTGCCGTCGTAGGCCAGGGATGTTTCATTGCCGAGGTTGATCGACGCAACGTTGGATAGCCACTGTTGGTTCGAGGTGGTGATCGTCGAAGCGCCAGCGAGCGTGAGTGCACCGGTGTACGTGGAGGTGGCGCCGCCGACGTTCATGCTGACATGATCGATGGCCAGGTTGCCAGCGCCGCTCATAGCGGAATTCACGGTGAAGGCAGTGTTTGCGCCGCCCGCGGGACCGGAGATCGTGGACGCGGTGGAGATCGCTAGATCCTGCGCCGCGCCGAGCGTGAGGGCCGTGCCCAGCGTGACGTTGGCGCCGGTGAGGGAGAGACCCGCATCGCCGATCGATGCCTGCGTGTTGATGGCGACGTTGGCACCCTCAATCACTGTGCGACCGGCGAGCGTGCCGGATGTGAAGGCCAGCGTGGTCTTGGCCGTCGATCCAGAGGCAGCGCCGATGACGAGGTCGCCGGTGCCCGACACCGTGCCGCTCAGGGTCAGGTCACCGTTGCCGGCGCCGGATGTGAAGAGCAAGGCGCGGTCGCCAGCGGTGGCGCCGGTGATGATCGCGCCGGCGTACGTGGCGGCGTCGGCGCCGGAATAGGTGAGCGACGTATTGTTCGCCATGGTCAGCGAACCCAGACCACCGAGCCATGCCGCGTTCGTGGTGGTGACGGTGGACTCGCTGCCAACGGCGCCCGCCAGGCTGACACCGCCCGTGTAGGTGGAGGTAGTGCCGCCGACCGTCAGGTTGATGCCGGTGAGCGCGATGTCACCGCTGCCGGTCATGCCGCCGTTTACGTTGAACGCGGTGAGACCGGCTCCGCTACCAGTGAGCGTAGACGTGCCACCGAGGTCGAACACCTGCCCGGTGCCGAGCGTCAGTGCGGTACCCGCGGTGACCGTGCCGCTGTTGAACGTCAGCCCCTGCGTGCCGATCGAGTTCTGCGTGTTGATGCTGGCGGTCGCGTTGTCGATCACGGTCTTTCCGTCGAAGCTGCCGCTGACGAAGGACAGGTTGACGGATCCAGTACCGCCGGCAGTGGTGATGACCAAGTCGCCGGTGCCGCTGATGTCGCCAGTGAGCGTGAGCGATCCGGCGCCGGAGAGCGCGATCGCCGACGCGGTGCCGCCTTCCAGTGAGACGCCCGCCGCGGAAGTGATCGAAGTGCTGCCGGAGTACGCGAGCGTTGCCGCGCTGCCGGACGTCCATGCGCCTCCCAGTTGCAGCAGCACCATGTTGCTGAGCCAGCGATCGTCGTCGATCACTAGGCGACCGCCTTGGATCGCCGAGAGGGTCCCGCCAGAGCCGGTCGTACCGAAGCCGGTTAGGAACGAGTTGGTGCCGAGCTGCAGGGTGCCATTCACAACGCCGACGTTGGCATCGCCTGAAGCGGTGCCCGTCCCGACGCCGGGCGCGATGACCAGCGACCCACCATTCAAGTCGAAGATGGCGGAAACGTTGGTGATGCTCCATTCGCCGCTGTAGATGCCGCCGGACAGGAGTTGCAGCACGGCGGGGTTGCCGTCGCCAGCGATAAAGCTGAGGTTTGCGCCGATCGATGGGACGTCGGTGACGACCACTGGTATGCCGTTACCAGTAACAACGACATCACCCACAGCGGACGTGACGAACGGAAAAAGCATGAGCATCACCATCGCTGCAAGCGGACGAGTTCCCACTGCAACAAGTGGGCGCGACGAGCATGCAAAGAAGCGGCGGTATTCGTGAATCGGCGGTCGCATGGTGGGCTCTCTCAGCGGCAAATGTTCAGTCGATGAATAGATCAGCAACATACGCACTTCGGCGCATCAACCCCGGCGCTCCACATCGAACGGCGATAAATCCGCTGTGTCCAAAAATACGTGGGCTTGCAAGCCCCAGAGCGTCTCGCAAACGGCGATGCCGTCAACTCTGACCGCACGCCGCGGCATCGAGGAACCAACGCAATTCGCCAGCAACGGGGCGAAGGCCCGCGATGGGCAGTTCATCGGGCGAGGCGCCGCTGGCCACGCGTTGCAAGATGGGTGCTTTATCCGCGCCCATGATGAAGGGCGCAACAAAGCGCGACGCGTTCAGCATCTGCATGGTGAGCGTGCAGCGCGGCACCGCGGGCGCGGAAGTCGTGGGCGCTGCAACGTCCATCACCAGGCGATCGCTGC
>JBDKKN010000149.1:0-4051 GCA_039796075.1 Planctomycetota bacterium
GGTCCCCCCCACACAACCCGTTGGGATGCACATGCATCGCCGGCCCGGAGCGAGGAATAATTGATGACAGTTGTAAGCGGGATCCTGGAGGCCATGAAAGGCTCATCCGAGGGTCGAATCAGGCAGTTTTCAGACGGACTCGTTGAGCGCGAGGATGACCCAGTCGTCCTCCCGGACTTCATGCAGCGCAACGGCGTCGCGCCCGGCGCGGCGATTACCGTTGAAGTCGAAGAGCGTCAATCACGACGCACGCACCGCATGCACATGGTGGCCAGCAAGTTGGTGGCCATTGAGGGGATGACCCCTGAGGACTATCGCAAGCGTAAGAATTTCAGCGAACTCACTGCGCTCGATCCGCAGCCGCGCATCTCACTTGAGCATCGTGGCTGTCCACCAGCATGCCGGCTCATCGACATGTTCTGCCCGATCGGATTCGGAACCCGTGGCTTGATCGTTGCTCCACCCAAGGCTGGCAAGACCATTCTCTTGCAGAACATCGCCTTTGGAATCAAACATAATCACCCAGAGATTGAGCTCATTGCCTTGCTCATTGATGAGCGACCCGAAGAAGTCACCGACTTCCGCCGCAACGTGCCCGCGCACGTGCTTGCGTCGAGCAATGACGAAGATCTTGACCGCCACCTGGCACTCGGGCAGTTTGCCATCGAGCGCGCCAAGCGCATGGTGGAGGCCGGCCGCGATGTCGTGGTGCTTCTGGACAGCCTCACGCGTCTGGGACGCGCGTTCAACAATTCGCGCCGCTACGGCAGTTCTGGCCGCACCATGTCGGGCGGTGTGGATAGCCGAGCGCTTGAAGTGCCCAAGCAACTCTTCGGTGCTGCTCGCAAGTGTGAAGAAGGCGGAAGCCTGACCATCATCGCCACCTGCCTGGTGGACACCGGAAGCCGCGCGGATCAGGTGATCTTTGAGGAATTCAAGGGCACTGGCAACATGGAATTGATCCTGGATCGAACCATCGCTGAGCGGCGGATCTTCCCGGCCATCAACCTCGCGCAGAGCGGTACGCGCAAGGAGCATCTACTCATGCCCGAACGCGAACTGAAGACCATTACTGCCCTCCGACGCCGGCTCCTCAACGCCCCGCCGCACGTGCAGATGGAGCAATTACTTGGGGCACTCAATCGATTCCCTGCCAATGAAGACATGCTGAAGGGGTAAGTAAGCGGGCATTGCGCCGCAGATCGACACGCGGCTGGGCGCCGTTCGCAGGGCGTAAAGCCTGACTGTCAGCACACGCCATGCGAGCACGCATCATGTACCCTTTGCCGCAGCATGGCTGAAGCAACCGGATACTCAAACAGCGTGCGCGCAGGCGCATTTCTCATCACCTCCGCTTTAGTGGGGTTGGTGGTCATACTCATCCTTTCCAAGTCCGCGCTCTTCACGCGCAAGTCGGACTACCTGGTGCGATTCACCATGGACGAAGGGGTCGCTGGGCTTGATGCCGGCGCCGAGGTCCGTGTCAGCGGCCTGAAGGTCGGCCGCGTGGTCCGCATCGAGCAGCGATTTGAGGCCGAAGAGATTCTGGTCCACATTCAGATGAACGCCGACATCACGCTCTTCAAAGATGCGCAAGTGGTCCGCTCACAGCCACTGCTTGGCAATTACTCGTGGTTGAATTTCTCCAACCTTGGCTCCAAGGCGAAGGGCAAGCTTGAGCCGGGCGAAATGATTGATGCCAAGACCAGTGGCGGCCTGCTGGCCACCATCGTCGGTCCACAAAACGCTGGTCGCACCACGGAGATGTTCACCAACATGGTGGCGTTCACTGCCAGCCTTGATGACTTTGCGCGCGTGCAATATCCAAAGTCGGTCGTCCCCATGCTCGACGATGCCGCGACAGCGGTTGCCGAGTTGCGCAAGGACTACGAAGGATGGCGCGGCGATATCACTTCAAGCCTGAAGGATGCATCGCTATCGATGAAGAAACTGGACACGTCGATGGACGATGCCGTGGTCACCGTGAAGGACGCACGCGCTGCCATGGAGCACTTCCGCGAAGTCAATATCAAGCAGATCGACGCACTCTTGACGGATGCACAGGCTGGTACTGAGCGATTTGCGAACGCGATGGAGAACTTGGATATTGAACTCACTGCACGCATCCCAGACCTGCGCGCGATGATGTGGGACCTTCGCCAATCCGCCACGCAAGTCAAACTTGCCACGATGGAAGTGCGCCGCAGCCCGTGGAAGTTGCTGTATCGACCCAGCGGCGACGAACTTGCGCGCGAGAACCTGTATGAATCTGCGCGAGCCTTTGCGATCGCCAGCTCGGACCTTCGTGTCACCGGAGAAACACTGCGCGCCACGCTTG
Organism: Planctomycetota bacterium; assembly: GCA_039796075.1. Lineage (GTDB taxonomy): Bacteria > Planctomycetota > Phycisphaerae > Phycisphaerales > SM1A02 > UBA966. The sequence continues at coordinate 2,339 of JBDKKN010000149.1, forward strand.
ATGACACACCGGAGCGATTCAGTTCTGATCCAAAGTTCCGCGAGACCCTGCGCACGCAGGTGCTGCAGTCTGTTGAGCGCTACGAGATTGCGCAGAAGCGACTCTTTGATGTCCTGCAAGCGGACTTCAAGGGCCAACCAATGCCGACCGACGACGCCACTATCCAGCCTCCATTGGTGCTACCCACCAAGGATGTTGCTACGCAGAACGCCACCCCCAAGGCAGCTCCTGCCGCAACTCCAGTGCCGGTCCCAGCCAACTCGCAGTAATTCACGCGCTCACCTCGACCCTCACTCAGCAGCGGCTCGGCTGACACCATCACAGTGCAAGCGGAACGAAACAACATCCGAGCCGGCATCCTGACGCTGACCTGCGTGGGGCTCTTCACCGCGGCAATTTATGGTTGGCTGGCGTGGTCGCATTCAACACAGGTGCGCTATGTCGTTCGATTTAGCGCCGATCAAGGTGTCTACGGGCTCAGTAAGGGCACTCCGGTCTGGATCGGCGGAATGGAGAAGGGGAGCATTGAGTCGATCACTCCCCGTTTCAGCAATGAAACGCTGATTGGCTATGAAATCGTGCTCTTGGTTGAAGCCGGCATTCCAATTACCGCCGCCGTGCGCTGTGAAGCATCCGAAGCAGGTATCAATGGCGAAGCAATACTGGAACTTCGCGGCCTCGGTAGCCAGCAGAAGACCCGGAGTGGACAGTCCGGTGCCAATGCACAACCATTGCTCGCTGCCGGATCGGAAATCACCGGGACGGCACCACCGCGGTACCGGGGGTTCTTCGGTGCCCCGATGTCTCAGTCTGTCCGGGAATTGCTCGCCGTATGGAGCCCGGAGCACCCCACCGACGACTCCCTCAGTAATCGCCTGCAGGCGATCACTGAGGACGTACCCATGCGCGTGAAGAAATCCCAAACCGAAATCGCTGCACTCTCGGATCGAGCCACCCCCGATTTCAAGCGCTGGAAGGCTGACTACACCGCCGCGCGGGATCAAGCAAACGCCGCATTCGCGAAACTCGGTTCCACGCAATCGAACGCTCCGGCCACCAATCCCGGGGGCAATGACCAGGCACAAGTCTTGTCGCTGGTTCGCACTGCCCGAGCCGAAGCCGAAACCCTTCCACGAATCGATAGCCATCGGCTGACGAACTTTGCAGAAACGCTCGACCGCGCCGTGAAATCCATCAAAGAGCTCGGAGAGCAGACGGGTTCACTGCGTAGCGGCATGGCCTCGGCGGATCATTCATTCGGTCGAGGTGCCGCCGATTTCTCAATCGCTTCACAGGAACTTGATGCCGCGGGGCGAGAAGTCATGTGGCAACCATGGCTGCTCCTCGGTGGCGGCGCCGAAGACGTCGGATCTGAACGGATCGATATTGCCAATCGCGAAATCGTTCGCCAGTACACCCTTGCCGCAGTGGAACATCAGTACGCCATGAAGGGCATTGAAGACGCGCTCCGCCGCGATGGCGAGCTACTCAACACGGTTCCCGGCCTCGCTGAACTCCTCCGCACGCGGCTCGACTCCGCCACTGCACTCTTTGAAGCAGAGACCAAGCGAATGGAGAATTTGATCATCGGACCGCCAAGCAACACGAAGCCCAGCAAGTAACGCGGGGCGCGTACTCAATGACGTGGGGCGCACCTTGAACAATGCGGGACGCCCGCTCAACAACGCGGGACGCCCCCTTGAAGGGACGTCC
>JBDKKN010000150.1:0-30396 GCA_039796075.1 Planctomycetota bacterium
ATCGCCGTTGCGGCGATTGGACTTGGCGGCGCTGCTGCAGGATGGTTCCTGACGCACAAGAGCGAAAGTCCGGAGGTGAAATCCGAAACCGCTGCAGCCATCACTGATCCGCTGAACGCCGATGAGGCGACAACGGCAACAACAGCCGACACCAACGCCATTGTTGTCAACGCAACCGCCGCCGACATCAACGCAGCCATCGGTGGACCCGCCATCACCAGTGGTGCAAACACCGCGACCACCACTCCCACAGCCCCACTCGGCACCGCCACCGCCACGGCGGTCACCACTGCGCAGTCCGCCGTGACCGGCGCAGCGACCGCCGGTATTGCTGGAACACCTGGTACTCCCGCAACAACGCCAGCCGCCACGCTCGGAAATGCATCACAGCGAATCCAGCAAGCGAACGCGATGATCACTTCGGATCCGATCCGCGCCCGCGCTGAACTCACGCGACTCCTTGATTCAAATGCACTCAGCGCCACCGAGCGCACGCAGGCGTACACAGGCATTAATGCCCTTGCTACCGCCCTATTCTTCTCACCAAAAATCGTTCCTGGCGACATTTCTAGCCAGAGCTACGTGGTGAAGAAGGGCGATAGTTTCGCGCGGATCACTAGTCGTGAAAAACTCGCGATCGATTGGCGATTCATCCAGCGCATCAACCAGATTGCCAGTGAAAAAGCCCTGCGCGCCGACATGCGCCTGAAACTTGCACACGGACCATTCGATGGCGAGGTGATCAAGGCTGACTACCGATTCAATATCTATGCAGGCACCGGCTCCGAGCGCATCATGGTTGCTAGCTTCCCATGCGGCGTCGGCACCAATGACTCCACTCCAGTGGGAACATTCAAAGTGCGCACTGGCTCCAAGCTGATTGATCCAGAGTGGTCCAACCCGCGCACTGGTGAGAAGTTCAAGTCCAACGATCCAAAGAATCCGATCGGCGAACGCTGGATCGGTCTGCAAGGCACAACACCCGAGACCGTCAAGTTCACGGGCTACGGAATCCACGGCACCGTGGAACCGCAATCGATCGGCAAGCAAATGTCGATGGGCTGCGTCCGCCTTGGTGACGCTGAAGTGCAAGTGGTCTATGAACTCATCGGTGAATCAAGCACCATTGTGATTCGCTAACCGAAGCGCGCATGGATAATCGTGATCCACGCCCGATGAACGCGCCAGCCACACGGCGTACTGCTGAAGAAATGATCTCCGCCCTCGGGTTGGTTCGCCACCCCGAGGGCGGTTTCTTTCGTGAAACCTTCCGTGCGCCCGATGCTCCACGCGGCGCGAGTACGTGCATCCTGTTCCTCCTTGCTGCAGGTGAGCAAAGTCGCTGGCACCGCGTCGACGCCGATGAACACTGGTTGTTCCATGATGGCGATCCGTTACAACTTGAAATCGCCGGCCCAACGGCGCAATCAAGAACATCCATCATCCTTGGCAACGATCTTGCCACCGGACAACAACCGCAAGCCGTCGTTCCACGCGGTTGGTGGCAGGCTGCGCGCCCATGCGGCGCGTGGACATTGGTGGGGTGCGTGGTGGCACCCGCGTTTGAATTTGCGCAGTTTGAAATGGCGCCGCAAGGTTGGGAGCCCGCCTACGTTGCAGGTGGCGGCGCCCCGCAACAATGACAATCCACTTCTGTTGCTAGTGGCCGTGCCACGCGACCAGCTGCGCCCGCTGCATTCCAGCGGCGCCGCGCCCGTCACGCATTAATCATCATCGTCGGTTGCAGCCATCGCGCCTGAGTCGCCAGCAACCCCCGGTTGTCCAAGCCCGCGCGGGTGTGGACTTGACCAGTCCGTGCGACGCTGCGCAGCCAGTCGCACCGCCAGTTCAATAGCCGCTTTCATGCTGCCCTCGCTCGCGCGACCCTGCCCCGCAATATCAAACGCGGTGCCGTGGTCGGGGCTGGTGCGCACAATCGGCAATCCAACCGTGACATTGACGGCCTTGTCCCAACCGAGGAGCTTCACCGGAATCAGTCCCTGATCGTGATACATCGCCACCACCAGGTCCCACTCGCCCGCTGCGGCTGCAATGAACACCGTGTCACCCGGGAACGGACCGTTGGCATCGATACCAATCCGCCGCGCGGCTTCAATCGCCGGGCGAATGACGCGTCCCTCTTCGTCACCAAACATCCCATTCTCGCCCGCATGCGGATTCAAGCCACACACCGCAATACGCGGCTTGGCAATGCCCAATTGCTGGCAGAATTGATGTCCAAGATCAATCGGGTCGTAGACCTTGCCAATGGTCAATACATTGCGAACATCCATGAGCGGCAAGTGCGCCGTTGCCAGCGCTACTCGCAAGCGCGGTGAACTGAACATCATGGAGTGACGCTTTGACTTGGTGCGAAATGCAAAGAGTTCCGTGTGCCCTGGCCACTTGAATCCGGCGATCGACCAACTCTCCTTGCTGATCGGACCCGTCACTATGGCATCGAGCCGGCGTGGATCGCTCGGCGCGCGCATCGCGTCAGTGATGGCATCTTCAACAAACGCTTTGGAAAGTAGTCCGCCGAATCGCGTCGGCCCGGGGCGGGAAGCATCAAGCAAACCTTCGGATGTGTAATCAAGCACCAATGGCTGCAGCACGGATCCATCCTGAGCGCGTTCACTTGCTGCATCAACGCGAAACCAATCAAGACCAACGCGCGCGCGATCAGCCGCCGCAAGCAGCGTCTCATTACGACCGTAAATCACAAAGTTCGCCATCCGCCGAATCGCTGGGTCAGCCAGTGCTTTGACGATCACCTCAGGACCGATCCCCAGGGGATCTCCCATCGTGATGCCAAGGACCGGAACCGTAGAGCTCATACCGAGATTCTAGTTAGGCGCCCCGGCAGGGCTGCGCCTCACGGAACCGGCTCGGGACGCTGGCCTGGCAGCGTCAAATTCGATGCCCGGAAGTTCCCGAAGGTAAACGGCTGAATCGTGACCGGCGGATCAGCCGACTGGTAATTAGCGGAGCACCCAATACCAACCACGGGCTGCCAGAAGAACACATCCTTGCTCGGCAGGAACGTGTTTACGTACCCCGGAATGGTCAGGGTATTCCTGCCAAACTGCATGGTGAGCAGGTCGTTGGTTGAGTTGTACGAATACACCAGCTTTCCTGAGAACTTCTTCGATGACTTTGGAAGCGCAACTTCATCGGACGCCACTTCCACTCGAACCGACTCTCCGGTGAAGAGGTTTATGGTGACTTGAAACGCCGAGTAACCAAGCGCTGAGCCAGCGGGCGTCACCTTGACGTACATGCAGAATTCGTAGCGGAGCTCAAACGGGAACAGAAAGTCCTGTTGCACCGATCGAATGTATGTCAGGAATTCGGAATCCGGCGGCAGCGCTGACGCTGCAATCGCCTGCTTCGCGTCCACACTCACGGTCCATGACACGCGCGGCAGTCTGAACTCCGCGATGTAGCAGGTGCACGTTGACGCGCCATAGAGCGGATCCGGAATGGAATCCACTCCGCCGCTCGTTGTGAAGCGCAACAATTTCTTGGAAGGCGCCAGATCTCCGGTACCAGTAATGATCGGTTCCCACTGCTGCGTCAGTGTGTTGGTGATGAATCGATCAGAAGCGTTTGCTCCCAAGATCCCAATAGCAACGCCGGCAAGGACGAGTGCTGAGATGATGGTGCGAGCGGACTTCATAACCGCGCACACTAGTGCGCCTGAAGGGATCGCCCCCGCGCATTACGCGCCGAATTGTGTTCAGAAATGGTTTAGAAATACGGACGCTTATCGGTGCCCGCGGTATCGGCGCGGTATTGGCGCCGAACCAATCGCTCAGCAGTTCTAGTGTTTCCCAGCCGGATCGATCAACCACAGCCAGTCATCGAACACAAACTCAAAGCGCGCGGCAAGCAGCGCGATGCGGCCCATGACCGTGAACCCGAAGCTGGCTCCGAAGGTGATCATGAGATACCAAACGCCCACCTTGGCGGTGCGACCCAGCGCACCCTTGTGCTCAGCGGAGAAGAAGAAATACGCAAGCACAGTGAGTACGCCCACAAATATTAAGATCGCCGCGAGCGAGCCGCCCACGCTTCCTGCCCAGTCAATCGGCGAGGCGGCAATCGTGGCCGCGTCTGCGCCGACTGCTGCCTGATGCTTCACCACCACCAGTGGATCGAACATGGTTGCCACCTGTGCCACCAAGTCTGCTTCTACATATTGAACAAACTTCAGACCAGCAAATGTTCCAACGATGAACGCCAACGGGAAGACACCGAGCCACGAAGCGCGCGCGGAAAGCCTGCACAAGAGCAGTAACCCAAGTCCCAGCGGTACCAGCGCCCACCAGTCGACACCCACGGCATCAAAGGATGGCATGAGGTTCGTCTTCGTCCACCCCGGCGCGAGCGCGCCCACGAGCTTCGGAACCAAGGTGTCCCACAGCGCCACCACCATCCAATATCCAGCGCTGACGCCAATGACCACCGACTCTGCCAACTTGTAACCCGGATTGTCGCGCCACAGGAAGCTGAACACGCAAAGCGTCATGATCGCCGCGGCCCACACGCCCACCGTGCGTGTCCAGCTCACTTCGATCGTCGACTGCGCAGAATCATTCATGGAGGCGGTGGCCCATGCATCGCCAGTGGTCTCATTCCAGTTGGTCCAGGAGACTTCTGGTTTCTGGCCAGGAGCAACCGGCTTCCACTTGGTGACCTCTACCGCTACGCCATCCTTGCCAGTCTCGGTGACGCGCTCACTCACAAATCCTTGCTCGGCACGCTCCACATAGACCATGCCAAAGCCGTGCGTACTGCGCGCCGCCTCGCCGGTACCGACCGTCGTGCCGATGAACGAACGCACCACCAACAGCACGCCGATCACCGCAAGCACCGCCAGCATCATGCGATGCGCGCGCCGCGCAACTGCGGGGTCATTCAACGGTGATCCGGTGGATCCCATGGTGCTCATGCGTGTGCTCCCTTGCGACGACCCGCGAAGAAGATCACATTGCCAACCACAATCAGTCCAACCATCAGTACGTGCGCCACCAACTGCGGTGCCATGCGACGCTGCGCCTCTTGGAACTTCGGCGCGATCGGCTTGCCGGAATCCATCGAACGCAATTTCGTATTCACCAGCGACTCATATTCCGCTGCGCCCTTGATAGCGCCCAACACGCCGGCCATTTGACCGGGGTAGTACGGAATGAGTTGTGGAGTCTGCACACCGGTGGCGCCGGCAACAAAGGGCAGCGGCTTGCCGCCAGTCATCGTCGGCGACACGCCGTACTGAATCCACTCCTTTGAACCTGGATATCCAGCACTCACACTGACAAGGAGATCAAAGTCTGTGAGTTTGTGGATGTCCTTCAGCATCGGCACCTGCGCAAACGGCGTGCTGCGTGCGTCACTTGGGAAGGCACGAGGAAAGTCTGTTCCCACCTGCTTCATCACGCCTTCGTTACCAGCTTGATAGCCAAGATCAACAAAGTTGACGCCGTACACATAGGTTGGATCATTACCGATCACGTCAGTGAATGTTGCGCCGATCAACGGGCCACCCGGCGCCCACAAGGTCATCCCACATATGCGCAGCTTTCGCATCGCACAGTGATGGATGATGGCGGTCGCCATCGGTTGCAACTCACCAGCGCTGGCTGGATCAAAGTCAAACGAAACCAACACGCGCGAGCCTTCCGGCAATCGCTCAATGGCGTCGAACGCGCCCTGCACTGCGGGCGTTGGCGTTTCTGGGAATGTCTTGCCAGTGATGCCCACCCAGATGATTGGTCCAGCAACCGCCAGCGCCATCATCAGGAAGATCCAGCGCCGGTCGATGGAATCGAGCCGCGAAAGAAACGTGCCATGGCAGGCGTCGGAGTTGTGTGGGTTTGATGCCATGTCAGTCGCCCTGCCCGAGGTAGCTGCGGTCGAGGCCAACCAAGATCTTGAGGCTTGTAGCAGCCACGCCGATCGCGATGCCAATCATCATGGCGCGCGTGCCAGCATTGTTGAAGACACTCATGATGATGCTGCTGAGGTTTTCCAAGCGCAACCATGCCACCCACGCGTTGTCGGCGGGGATCCATGAGGTGATCAGTACACCCACATACACGCGGCCAAGCAGCACAATGAATGCCGTCCCCAGAAGCAAGATTGCCGCGGTGTTCTTCGCACGGAACGCGCGGAATGCGGCGCTCGCTACGTAGAAAGCCAGCAGCGCAAACAGTGTGCTGGTGATGGGGCTCATCGCATATTCGTAGAGCCACCAGAAGGGTGCGCCGACCGCTTCTTTGTCACCCGAGAAGGCAACGTTGGGGTGCAGCGCGTCGGGGTGTACGCCAACCTTCAAGATGCCAACTGCAAGCGTGAGTAAGAATGCCGCGAGCGTGACCGCTGAGTATCCCCAGCCCGCCTCGCGCGCACTGATCTTCATCAGGTTCATCTTCAGAAGATTGGCGCCGCCGAGGACAAATGCAATGGCAGCCAATACATTGAACCAGTCCACCACCGCGCTCCCCAGGAAGCCGAGCGGCTGTACCAAGGCTGTCAACACCATGACTAGGCCAGCGATGGATGCAACAATGGCTGCGACGGTACGACTCATGTCATCCGCCTCCCATCGACATGCGCAGGTTGGTGATGAACTGCGTGACTCCAGCAGACTCAGTGACGGCAGCAATAGTTGCCACCAGCGTGACAACCGCAATCATCACCCACACTACCGCCTTGATCATGTCTTGCCCAAGCAGCGTTCCCAATTGATCAGGCTCGCCACTCAGGTACGCACTGGCGGCAAAGAATTCTTCGCCAATCAGTGTGTAATCGCAGCTTGCAACAAAGAACGGAAGCTGCGTGGTCTCAGCGGTTCCGGCAATCTGAATTGCGCCGATGGCGTTGCCATTTTCCGCAAGAATCAGGCTTTCCGCGAAGAAACAGCCAAAGTAGAAACACGCGGCCGGTCGCTTGCGCGCCATCAAACCACTGGTGTAAGCAACGAACGCAAACTGCTCATCGCTCACGTAATAAATGCGGTCGGGGTTGTATGAATCAGTGCGACCCGCGGAGAGGTACGCCGCGTGCACAGCCTCGCGCGCGCTGGTCATTACTAGGGAGCGGGTGTTCGGTACTTCAATGTCGGCGTCGTACTCGGCGGCGGTCTTGGCAACCTTGCTCAAGATGGTGATGCCGGCCACCGTCTGGATGTTGTCCATGTCCTGAATGCCTGGGACGAACAGAATCGGTCGACCCATTTCAGTGGCACGACCAACGGCTTCATCAACCGCATCAAGACCGGCGATTTTGCGAACAACAATCGAGTGACCCGCGCGCGCCCACAAGATGGAGCCGAGTACTGCCACCACTACCACCACTAACGCAACGACTAGCACGCCCTTGCCGGGCATGAACCAAGACACTGCTGTGGAACTCTCCGCGCCGGCTTCCTGCGCCAGAAGGAGGATGGTGGCCACTGACATGCGAGGGGTGTACCAAAATGAACTCGGTTGGGGGTACCACCGTCTGGCAATTCGCGGCGAGTACTCAGCCGTCGATCACTTCAACATTGGCACGCGGCACAGTGATGCGCGAGCCATCCACCGTCGCCACTTCAAGGACGCGCGCCCGACTGCCGGAACCGAGCACCGCCGGCTGTTCCGGAAGCGCGGCCACTGTGCCAAGTACGCCGAAGTACGGATCGCGGATGACACGCACAGAAGTGCCTATTTCAAGCATTCCAGCGACGGCGCCGCCCGCCGCCGCGGCTGGACCGCCACCCGAGCCGTGGTGAGCGGCATCAAGCGGAATCACAATCTCCGGCCGCATGACGCCCGCGCGAATCTGCGTTGCGCCGTTCACGCTGGCAACACGCCCGGCGTGCGAAGCGAGCAACTTGAATGTCCGCGCCGCCATGGCAACATCGCCAAAGCCTTCAGTGATGATGAGCGTGATGCCGGTGCGTTCGCTGCCGGTGACTGCAACGCCGATGTCGTGACCCAAGAAGTCACGCAGGTCTTGATCATCAATGCCGCCAGAGACAATTGCTGCTGCACCAACTGTCTTTGCTTTCTTGATGGCTGCCGCAGTCATGCGTGCGCCGCCGATCACTACGCAGCCTTTCATGGCGGCAGTGATGTGCGCTTCGTCAAGCGTGTCGCCCGCGGCTGTATTCGCCATAGCGATCGGACCATGCGTCTCTCCGGAGACTCCAAAGATTCCTTGAATGAGCGCCACTGCATTTTCAATCACTACGCCCTCGCCGGCAATCACTTCGATCACTTCGCCGGACACATAGGCCTGCACAGCGACTGGGTGTTGCGGCCCACGAATGATCACCATGCCGGTGGCGTCAGAGATGCTTTCCAATACACCGTCTGCGGCGGACTTCACCTCGGTCTTCATCATTCCAAAGATGCCCTTGGAGCGCGCGATTGGTTCGTCCTTCGCCACCGTGTCGCCGAGCTTTTTGAGCATTAATCCCGGCAAATCTTTGGGGTTTGCACTCAAGATATTGGCGGCGCGCATGGGGAATGCGTCGCCTTCCATGAATGTCTGCGCGACCACGGTGTCGGCGTTGACCTGTGCGCCGCGCGCCACAAGAACATCACCAATGATCGGCAACACGCGCCGAGCGCGGTACGTGGTGCGGGCAGTGACGGTGAGTCCAGGTGTGAATGCTTTGGCCATGTGTCTGCTCGAAAGGTATCTAACTGTTTGTACTGATCAACCGCGTGTCCGTACTAATCAACCATGTCCGCGCATCACTCATACACACGCAGCGCGGTCAGCCACTTCTGAATCGTGGCGCGCCGTTCGTTCTCTGCGTCTGGAACAGTAATCGCACGACCGCGCGCGTCCAGAATCAAACCGACTGTTCCGCCACGCACGGTGCGCGTCACTGGCTTGCCGGGACCAGCGCCCATGTCGAAGCCCTTCTCGGGGCTCACTGTCATCTCGCAGGACTCATGGTGCGCAAGCGGCAGCACCTGCATCTCGCTGATCGCCATGGTTCCCTGCGCGCTGCGTGCGCCGGAGAGCGTCCACGAAAAGCACTGCTTTCCAGGCTTTCCTTCACCATGCGGCGCAACACAAGTGCCCAAGAAAATCAGGCAATCCTTCTCAAAGACCTCCATCGCTGCATCGGGGTGCACGCTTGCAAGTACGCCCAAGTGCGGCATCATAAAGATGGAATCTTTCGCCAGTTCCGTGAAGCCTTCGGGCTCAAAGCTATCGATCAACATAAGCGCGGTCTGCTCCATGCGCGGCGCGTGACTGAGCACGCCGCCTGACGCAACCAAGAGATCAAGCTTCATGTTGTTCACCAGCGTCCCGCCGCCGGCTTGCTGGCTAAACGCATCGCCAACGGTGCGCTGTTGTTGCACGCCCTTGAGCGTGGTAGCGAACGCCTTGTGTTGTTCGTAACTCAAGCGCAATGCTTCGCGCGCCACGGCTTGTTCAAACACCAGCGCCTCAAGTGATTGAGGAATAGTGGTCGGGCGAATCATCTTGTTCTTGACGCGGTTGCGCAGTTCGCGCTCGTCCATTGGTAAGTGCACCCAACGCATGATGCGCGGCATGGTGGCTTCAGCGCACACGTTGCTGATGGAGTAACTCATGCCCAGGTTGGCGCTCACGGTGCGATTGAACACTCCGTCAAAAACGCTAAATACATCGGTGGTTGCGCCGCCAATATCGACGCCAACCGCGTTGATTCCCCGCTTGCGCGCGATGGTTTGCAAGATGTCGCCAACGGCGCCGGGGGTTGGCATGATGGGCGCATCGGCCCATGAAATCAGTTTGTCGTAGCCAGGTGCGTGCGCCATGACGTGCTCAAGAAACACATCATGAATCCGGTCGCGCGCGGGGCCGAGGTTCTCTGCTTCAAGCGTCGGGCGCAAATTGGGAACGATGCTCAGATCAAAGCCCGCACCGAAGACGCGAGCCACGGCGGGGGCGGCGTCTTTGTTGCCAGCGTAGATCACTGGCAGTTGGTATTCGCCACCGAAGCGCGGACGCGGCTTTGCTGGCGCGATGAGTTCCGCAAGTTCCACTACTTTCTTTTGATCACCGCCATCGGTGCCACCAGAAAGAAGCACCATGTCAGGGCGCAGTTCGCGAATGCGCTGAATCTGTTCATGCGGCTTGCGATTGTCATTCGCAGCGATCGTGTCCATGACGATCGCTCCGGCGCCGAGTGCTGCGCGCTTCGCACTTTCGGCGGTCATTTGCCGCACCACACCAGCCACCATCATTTGCAGACCGCCGCCAGCGGAAGAGGTGGAGATGTACACGTCGCAACCGTTTGGATCGGTGAGTGACGTGCGCCGAATCACCGTGCCGTCATCGGCGATCAAGCGGCGGCCGGAGAGTTCTTGCAGTTCGGTGACCGAGTTGGTGACACCGAGTGTGACATCCGCAAACGGCGCCTCCACGGTGGTGGGCGCCTCACCACGCTGCGTCTGGCGATAATGGCCGTCGACAAGTTCAATCAGGATGGCCTTGGTGGTGGTGGAACCGCAGTCCGTAGCGACGATGACCTGGATACGGTCGGGCGTGGGCGGAGTCTTGGCGGATGGCGTGGGCGAGGCAGCGTGCGAGGCGGTCATGAGCGGCGCAGGTTACTTGCGGCGTTCGGAGTGGCGAGTAGTGCAGCCCAAGCGAAGGAAAGCGCGGCGAGACGAGCAGCGACCGTCAGGCGACGGGTTCGCGCTGCAATTCCTGCGCGACCCACGTGATACTGCCGCGGCGCTCCAAGTACTTGACGAGCACTGCGTAGCGCACGGGGTCGAGCACGGCTGTTGCGAACGGCTGCATGAAGTGCAACGCCTGCGCGCCGACATTGTTGAGTGGCTCGACGCTCTCGAGGAAGAACACCGCGGGAGTCACAAGCCCGCGCCGCCGAATCTCCGCGATAAGCGGATCGAGCGCAGCGCGTTCTTCGGCCGAAGGCACGGCCGGGCCGGGTGGCTCGACAGCGAACGCGTGGCGGAGAGTGTTGCGGAGGCGGGAGGGCATGGGGGCGGGGTGAGCGTAGTTGGGCAATACAGCAGCGCAATACGCCCGCGGCGGCTCAGAACCATTTCTCTGGAGAAATGTTCCGGTAAATGGGCGTTAAGTGACACAATTCGATGCCGAGAATTGGTGGTGGTGGATTACCCTTAGAACTTAAGCGCAACCACCAGGGGTTACGCATCCAGGCACACACACCAACCGCCCAGTCCGGGGAGTTGTTTGAGAGGCATCAATATGAGCATCAAGTCATTCGTGATTGGCGCGATCTTGTCGGCAGCATCCGCGAGCATCGCGCAGGCACAGGCTCCGGAGAATCTCAGGATCCAGTACGACGAATGCGGGGTGCGATCACTTGCATGGGATACTGTGCTCGGTGCAACAGAGTATCGCGTGGACCGTGGTCATCCCGCCGCCTGTTGGTATTACGGAACAGTGTGGAACTACTTCGGAACGACGCCATTCTCTACTACCGAGATTGTGGATGCGCCCGATGCAGAATTGCTGTATCGCGTCACCGCGTTGTCGTCGGATGTTGAGCTTGGTTCAACACAGTTACCCGGGGATGGACGTTGGTGCGGTCCAATCCAAGCAAGTGGCTCGGCGGTCGACACAGCGGTATGCGGAGATGGTGAACTGCGATTTTCTGTATCTGTGCGTTCCCGAATTACACCGGTCTCCTTTGAGTGGCGAAAGAATGGCGTCGCTGTCGACTCTCCGAATGCGGACACACTCGACCTACCCATCACAAGCCAAGACGAGGGTGCAATTGTGTCTGTGGTAGTTAGCAACTTATGTGACTCAACGACGATTTCATGGCCAGCGCTTCGATTCGGACAGATGCCAGCGCCGGGTGTGATTCAGTGGACTGCACTGTCATACGGTGGTTATTGGCAAAGCCAGGGCAAACATGGCAGTCAATCACCGGGACCCTGCGCCGGGGACGGGTGGCAATGTCATTCCGACAACTACTCCTATTCCTCGCATTGGGGCAGCGCGTGCAATCACGGTGAACTTCAAACGGACCATGTGGCAATGAGTTTGAATAGTGGTCATTCGAAATACAACTGCTGTTATACCGGACACTGCCAAGGGAGCTGGGGTGTGGACGACCGAGCTGAAAGCTGGTACGCGCGCGGCGAACTGACCGGAAGCGCAAGGCTTAAAATCGTCGGTGGTAACAGTTCGATGTTCGGTGGAACCGTGGTGGTCGTTCGGCACAATGGCACTGTGGTCTTTGAAACCCCCCAGCAAAACGGGGGTTTTGATGTGACGGTATTTATGCCTCCTGGCGTTGTCGAGATCCAAGGGTCTGCGACCCCTTATCAATCTGCATCCATCAACTGTGATTTCACATTTACGACTGAGAATCACGACTGCAATAGCAACCAAGTCCTTGACTGGATGGACATCTCCACCGGCAGCAGCAATGATGCCGATCATAATTTCGTCCCTGATGAATGCCAATCAGACTGCAACCTGAACAACATCCCCGACAAATTTGAGATCGCAACTGGGCTTGTCTTTGACTCAAATACTGACGGTATCCCGGACATCTGCCAGGGTGCCGTGATCATTGATTCAGCCACCGACAACTTGGGTGCACCATCTGGCCTCGAAGTCCGCTCGCACACCTTCGAACTGCTGCCTTACGCGGAAACAGGTGTCACGCTGACAATCGACGCGGCAGGTGACCTCAATAATCCGAGCGAGTGGATTGACGTACGGCTCAATGGCGGCGCGCCGCGGAGGTTCTTCGCCACGGATGGGCACCTGTGCCCCGACGTGCCAGACCATGCGTTAATCGAGTTGACGCGCGAGGAGTTCAACGCCATCCGTGGTCTTGACGGGAGCCTTACTGTGACCCTTACGTGCCCGTTGAACGTGGACGGCACGGAGTGCAAGAACGCAGGCATGACACAGTTGCACCTGCAGTACATCGGCATCGACACAAAGACTGGTGACTGCAACAACAACCAACGTCTCGACATCTACGAGATGCACGACGGCACCGCGCCTGACTGCAATGCAAACAACGTTCCTGATAGTTGCGACATCGCGCGCGGCGCGGAGAACGACTGTAACTCCAGCAGCATTCCCGACAGCTGCGAAATTACGACGACACCCACGCTCGACTGCAACATTAACGGTATGATCGATAGTTGTGACCTCGCCACGCGTGGCACGGAAATTGACTGCGATCAGAACGGTCGTATCGACAGTTGCCAGGTGGCCGAGACGCCGGGCACTGACTGCAACGGGAATTTGCGTCCTGACACATGCGATGTGGCGGGAGGAACGAGCACGGATGTCGACGCCAATGGCGCACCTGACGAATGCCAGACCGTGACGGTACCCGGTCGTTACGGAAGCATCCAAGCAGCCATCGACGCTGCGCCCGCAAATGAGATGCGGATTATTTCTGTTGCCGCGGGCATCTACTCCGGGCCGATTGCGTTCAACGGCAAGTCGGTGATCGTGCGCGGTGCGGGTGCGGCGAGCACAGTGATCGACGGCGCATCGGGACAAACGCTCTCGGTGGTGCGCTTCACCGGTGGCGAGCCAGCGATCGCGGCGATTGAGGGTTTCACCATTCGCGGGGGCGTAACAGGCACTCCGTACCCCGGTGCCCCACAATTCCTAGTGGGTGGCGGCCTATTTAGTATCAACAGCGCAGCCAACATGCGCGACTGCGTGTTGGAACAGAACATCGCAGCCTTCGGTGCTGGTGCATACATCAAGAACTCCACTGGTCGGATTGAGCGCTGTGAGGTGCGTGGAAACAATGCAGGTGCTGATGGTGGCGGCCTCCAGCTTTATGGCGGTAGCCCAGTAGTTGAGGACACAGTGATTGAAGGCAATGTTTGCAATAGCCGCGGTGCAGGACTGCATGTGGTGGAAGGAACACCGACACTGCGACGAACAACCGTACTCAACAATCAGTCAAGCAATGTGGTTGGCGGAATCTCATGGGTACCGGCAAACTCGCCTTCGGCGTTTCTTACGATCGATGGGTGCTCGGTGACGAACAACGGTGCCGCACTCGTGCAAAGCGGAATCGGTATCGCCGATGATCCAGGGACCACAAAGATGTCGCTTCAAAGCACAACGGTCTGCAACAACCTCCCACGTCCAAACGTAGCGGGGCGCTGGATAGATCTCGGTGGCAATACGGTCTGTGACTGTGTTGGCGACCTCAATGTCGACGGCGTCGTCAACGGCGCTGACCTGGGCCTCATGCTGTCAAGCTGGGGGCCATGCGGCGCGAACTGCCTATACGACCTCAATGCTGACGGGAAGGTCAATGGTGCAGACTTGGGATTGGTGCTGAGCGCGTGGGGAGTGTGCGGGGGGTGAGCCATGGGGCGTGCGGCGCAACACGCCCGCGGCGGCTCAGAACCTGTTCTCTGGAGAAATGTTCCGGTAAATGGGTGCTAAGTGGCACATTTCGATGCAGAGAATTGGCAGCGGCGGATTACCTTACTAAATCAAGCGCGACCACCAGGGGTTACGCATCCAGGCACACACACCAACCGCCCCATCCGGGGAGTTGTTTGAGAGGCATCCATATGAGCATCAAGTCATTCGCAGCAGGGGTTGTCGGAGCGGTGGTGTTCGCGAGCGCGGCGCAGGCGCAGCAGGCCGTGCAGTGGAAGGTGGCGGATGGGGGGAATGGGCATTGGTATCGGTGGGAGCGCCAACCAAATGGCATCACATGGTCTGCAGCAAGGCTGGCTTCCGAGCAGATGGGCGGATACCTCGCGACGATTCACTCGGGCGCCGAAAACGGCTTTGTGTTCAATCTGACGCTTCCGACCGCAGCGTGGCAAAATCGGTTTGGGCCATGGCTTGGCGGCTATCAGCCCGCCGGATCGAGCGAACCTGGCGGCGGGTGGCGCTGGGTCACCGATGAGCCTTGGAGCTGGACCGGCTGGCTTTCGGGAGAACCAAACAACGCATATTGCCAAGGGATCAGAGAAGATTCGCTGCACTTTATCGAATACGGTTCTGGATGGAACGATTTGCCGGGGGACGTTGGCTTCCCCGTCAGTTGCGAAGGCCCGAATTGGAGCTTCGTCGTTGAATGGTCCGCCGACTGCAACAACGACAACATCGTCGACTACGGCCAAATTCTCGCCGGCGATGTCGCCGACACCAACACCAACGGCATCCCTGACTGCTGCGAACAAGGCATTCCGTGCTTCGACGCTGACGGCGACGGCATCCCCAACTCCCTCGACAACTGCCCCACCACCTCCAACCCCGACCAGCTCGACTGCAACAACAACGGCATCGGCGACGCCTGCGAAACCTTCCCCGACTGCAACTCCAACTCCCTCCCGGACAGTTGCGACATCGCCTCCGGCACCAGCACCGACGCCGACTCCAACGGCATCCCCGACTCCTGCCAACCCGACTGCAACCTCAACAACCTGCCGGACGCGTGGGAAATCGCCACCGGCCGCGCCACGGACTACAACGCTGACGGCATCCCCGACACGTGCCAAGGCGCGGTGATGGTGGATTCCACCACCGAGAACCTCGGCGCTCCCAGCGGGCTCGCAACGCGCGAGCACTCTTTCACCGCGCTGCCGTTCGCGGAGTCGGCGGTCACCATCACCATCGACCTCATCGGCGACCTCAATCGCGTCAACGAATACGTGGATGTCTCGCTCAACGGCGGCACCCCGCGGCGCTTCTTCGAGGCGGATGGCAATGACTGCCCCGCCACACCGGACCGCGCGATCATCACCCTCACACGCGCGGAGTTCAACGCGCTGATATCCCCAAACGGCGGGACCGGCGCGATCTTGGTCGTAGCGATGACCGGCTCTGCCGGCGTCGACTCCTCCGAATGCAAAAACGCGGCGCTCACGCAATTCCGTCTTCAGTACGTGGGCATCCAAGCGAAGTCCGGCGATTGCAACGGCAACAACCGCCTCGATATCGCCGAGACTCACGACGGCACAACGCCCGACTGCAACCTGAACACCGTGCCCGATAGCTGCGATATCGCCCGCGGCGCCGCGCAAGATTGCAACCTGAACGGCGTGCCCGATTCCTGTGAACTCGCAACAACGCCCGCGCTTGACTGCAACACGAACGGCATCATCGACAGCTGCGATCTCGCCAGCGGCGGCACCACCGTCGACTGCGACCAGAACGGTCGCATCGATAGTTGCCAAGTGACGGAGACTCCGGGCACTGACTGCAACGGCAACCTGCGTCCCGATGCGTGCGATATCGCAAGCGGCACCAGCGGCGACATCGATCACAACAGCACGCCCGACGAATGCCAGACCGTCACCGTGCCCGGCCAGTACGCGGACATCCAAGCGGCCATCGACGCGGCGCCCGCGAGTGAGATGCGCATCATCTCCGTCGCTGCGGGCACCTACGCCGGGCCGATTGCGTTCAACGGCAAGCCGGTCATCGTGCGCGGCGCGAGTGCGGCGAGCACAGTGATCGATGGTGCCTCTGGACAAACACTCTCAGTGGTGCGATTCAACGGTGGCGAGCCAGCGATTGCGGCGCTTGAACGCATGACGGTGCGCGGCGGCATCACTGGTACGCCGATTCCGAGTTCACCGACCGTGCTCGCTGGCGGCGGCATCTTCGGCCTCGACAGCGCGGCAAGCGTGCGCGACTGCGTGGTGGAGCAGAACGCGAGCGGCTTCGGCGCCGGCGCGTACTTCCTGCGCTGCACGGGTGAAGTACGCGGCTGCACGTTCCGCAACAACAATGCCAGCTCTGACGGCGGCGGCTTCCAGTCGAACCAAGGAACCCAGCAACTCACGGATGTGCTCATTGAGAACAACGTCTGCAACTCGCGCGGCGCAGGCATGCACTTGGTGCAAGGCACGCCGACGCTCACCCGAGTGACGGTGCGGAACAATTACAGCAACAACCTGATCGGCGGTGTTTCGTGGTACGCACTTGGTGACGCTACTGCGGCGGCGATGCTTGATGCTTGCGTTGTTACGGGCAATAGCGCCTTGGTCACGCAAGGTGGAATCGGTATCTCCGCAGCAAGTGTAGGCGTGCCAACCATCTCGCTGCGCGCGAGCAATGTGTGCAACAACACGCCACGCCCGAACATCAGTGGCGCGTGGTTGGACCTTGGCGGCAACAGCATTTGTGATTGCGTTGGCGACCTCACGCTTGACGGTCTCGTCAACGGCGCGGACCTCGGCATCTTGCTCGCTGGTTGGGGCGCATGCACTGGGAGCTGTGCATCAGACTTGAACCGCGATGGCGTGGTGAACGGCGCGGATCTTGGGGTGTTGCTCGCGGCGTGGGGTGTTTGCGGGGGGTGAGTGATGGGGCGTGGTGGTGCGGTTTGAAATCAAAGATTCGACTGGAACATATATATGAAGCACTCAATATTCATTGCTATCGTCGGAACCGCATCGATCGTCGCTTCGGCGGAGGCGGGGTTTCTTGGGTTTGTCGCGTCGGTGCGCACGGTTGGTGCGAACACCGTGATTGATATCTATGCGGGGGTTGACAACGCGAGTGACAAGTTCCTCAACGTCTACAACGCGAATATCTCCACTACGCTTGCTGGTGGTTTCGTCCAGAAGGCTGGTCTGGCCACTAAGACGTGGAAGCCTGATTACAATGGCTTCACTAATTCCCGCGACGGGAGTGATGACAGCTTTATGACCGCTGGCACGTTCTCTGGTGGTGCATACGGTGGCGTCTACTACGCCTCCGGTAACACCGGCCAAGATCCGAACTTCACTGGCACCAGCTGGAGCGCAAGCCCATCCTCACCAGCCGCCACCACTGTTCCTGCCAACGCTGGCTGGTACACCGGCGACCCAACCTCGATCGATAACCGGGCTGAAAGTCTCGCGGGCATGATTGGCCGCATCAATACGCCTGCAACCGCTGCCTCTAACAACACTCCTGGCAGCCTCGGAACCGCCACCGCTAACTACGGCATCTGGTGCGGTCACTTGGTAGTTGCTGGAACCGGCAGGATCGGTGTCGCCAACGCGAACATCCTCTGGTCTGCTTCCGTGTCCATCAAGGACGGTGTAACCAGCGCTACTGACCAGCGCATCAGCACCTTCTACGCCCCCCCGCCCGACACAGACGGTGACGGCGTCCTCAATTCCGTAGACAACTGCCCAACCGTCCCCAACCCGAACCAAGCCGATTGCAACAACAACGGAATCGGCGAAGCCTGCGAAACCTTCACTGACTGCAACCACACGGGCCTACCGGATTCCTGCGACATCGCGGCAGGTAGCAGTCTGGATGCTGATACCAACGGTGTCCCAGATGAGTGCCAAGTCGATTGCAACATGAATCAGATCTCTGACTTGCAAGAGATCTTCAACGGATCGGTTCCGGACGGAAATGTTGACCGCATTCCAGACACCTGCCAAGGAGCTGTCTTGGTGAATAGCGACAGCGGAATCCTCGGAGCGCCATCAGGATTAGAGGCTCGCTCGTTTACTTTCGCTTCCGCGTTGTACGCCGAGTCCACTGTGACTTTAACTGTTGACGTGCGCGGTGACCTCAACGGCAACAGCGAGTGGATTGCCATATCGCTCAACGGCGACGCCGAGCGGCGTTTCTTTGAGGCAGGCGGGAACGACTGCCCATCCACGCCGGATCGCGCCACTATCACGCTCACTCGGCAACAATATGAGGCGCTCCTCTCGGCTGCCGCGGAATCATTGACTGTCTCGATGAGTTGCCCCAGCACTGTGGACCCAACGGAGTGCAAGGGAACAGGTCTCACGCAATTCAAAATGAGTTACGTTGGCATCAACCCCGCCACCGGCGATTGCAACCACAACAATCGACTTGATATCTACGAGATCCATGAGGGGCTCGTTACGGATTGCAACAACAACAATGTTCCGGACAGTTGCGACGTTGCGCGTGGTGGATTTGCGGATTGCGACAATGACGGTATCGCAGACATTTGTGAGATCGCAACCACACCATCCCTCGACTGCAACCTCAACAGCCAACTCGATTCCTGCGAACTCGCCGCTGGCGGTACCACCATCGACTGCGACCAGAACGGCCGCATCGATAGTTGCCAAGTTGCCGAAACCGCTGGAATCGATTGCAACGGAAACCTCACCCCGGACTCGTGCGACGTTGCTGGCGGAATCAGCGCCGACATCGATGCCAATGGCAAGCCTGACGAATGCCAGACCGTCCAAGTCCCCGCGCAGTACGCCACTATTCAGTCTGCCATCGACAGTGCCCCAAGCAATGAGATGCGCATCGTGATGGTGGGCGCTGGAATCTTCCCTGGCCCCATTGATTTCAAGGGCAAGCCCGTCCGCGTGCGCGGCACCAGTTGCGCGCAGACCATCATCAACGGAAACGGTAGCCAACAGGCCTCTGTCGTCCGCTTCTCCGGCGGTGAGCCAGCGATTGCGGTGCTCGAGTGCGTCACCGTCCGTAGTGGTACCAGTGGAACACAGCCCATCGGATCCCCAACGGTATTGGCTGGCGGTGGCATCTTCGGCCAGAACAGCGCGGCCAGCGTGCGCAACTGCTTTGTGGTGAACAACAGTTCCGGCTTCGGTGGCGGTGCCTACTTCTTGAATTGCACCGGCTCAGTGACCAACACCGTCTTCGGTGGCAACACTGCCAGTTCTGATGGTGGTGGATTCCAGGCGAATCAAAGCACCATGACGCTCACTGATGTGCTGATCGAGAACAACACCTGCAATTCACGCGGTGGTGGCATGCACCTCGTACAGGGCAACCCGACGCTGACACGCGTCACGGTGCGGAATAACGTCAGTAGCAATCTGATTGGCGGTGTTTCGTGGTATTCGGTTGGCAGCACCACGGCGTATCTCGCCATGAATAATTGCACAATCACGGGCAACACCGCACTGGTGACACAGGGCGGTATTGGCATCTCGGAGACCGCTTCACTACCTGTCAGCGCCTCACTCGAGGGCACCACCGTCTGCGACAACCTGCCGCGTCCGAACATCACTGGTCGCTGGTGGAATCTCGGCGGCAATTTCGTATGCGACTGCGTCGGCGATATTGATCTCGACGGCATGGTCAACGGAAGCGACCTGAGCTCGGTGCTCTCTAACTGGGGGCCATGCACCGGGATCTGCCGCTACGACCTGAATGATGATGGCGTCGTCAACGGTGCCGACCTGAGCAAGGTGCTCTCCAACTGGGGTGTTTGCGGGAATTGATCGACGCCGGAACCCCACCACACACCGCGCAGGCACCATGGGACAATCCCCTGGTGCCTGCGCTGCTTTCTATCCCCGACCTTGACTGGCGCAACGGCGCGTTGTTCTCGCGCGCGCATGATGATTGCTACACGCCAACGCTTGCCACTGCTGCAGGTGACCGCCACACCGACGCCTTCGCCGCCAACCGTGACTTCCGCGCCACACGCCGCCACCTCACCGCTGAACTTGGATTTGGAACCGGCCTGGCGTTCCTTGCTGCATGGGCAGACTGCCGCACCAATGCACCCGCCGATGCGCAACTCGACTGGGTGAGCGTGGAATCCGCGCCACTGGATGCCGCCACCATCGAACGCGCGCTCGCGCCGTCCACCGCGCCGCTCCTCCCCGAACTCCTCTCCGAACTCCTCCGCGCACTTCCGCCGCGCATTCGCGGGATCCACCGTCGTTCCTTCGATGGCGGACGAGTGCGCCTCACTCTTCTCTATGGCGACGTTCTTGAACTGCTGCCAGTCACTGACTTCATCGCCGACTCTTGGCAAATCGATGGCTTCACTCCAGATCGCAATCCCGAAATGTGGTCCGCCGAGACCTTTGCACAAGTGGTCGCGCACGCGCGCGTCGGTACCACCATCGCCGGACGATTCGCACCGCCCCCTGTGCTCGAACGCCTGAAATCACTGGGGTTTGAGTTCCCGGCCACCAATACATCCCTCGCGCCCGCATCCTCACCCGCGTCCAGCGCCGGCGCTGCACGCCCCCCGCTTTACGGCACGCTGACACGCACACCCGAGAAACGCGCCTTCCGCCAACTCCCGCGCTGGTTCTCCATGCCGCCAGCCCCCGCAACACCCGCCGCCATCACCACCGCCACCGCCATCGTCGTCGGCGCAGGCCTCGCCGGCGCCTCCGCCGCACGCGCACTCGCGGAGCGTGGGATCGCTGTGACCGTCATCGATGCCGGCTGTGCAGCTGGCCACGCCTCCGCTGCGCCACGCGCAGTGCTCGCCCCATACCTTGCAAGTTGGCAAAGTCCACAAACCCGCGTAGTTGCACAAGCATTCATGCTCGCGCGCGCAGTGATGGAGCGCGTTGGCGCGCCACTCAATCCGTGCGGATTGCTCCACCCCGTCAACAGTGATGATGAGTGGGGCTATGAACAATCGATCGCCGAGTGGGGATGGCCCCCTGAACTACTCCGCCTCATCGGCGCAGATGAAGCAACCCGCGTCGCTGGCACACCGCTCAGCAATTCCACCAACCCAGAAGGCGCCATCTTCGTCCGCGACGCCGCCACCACGCGGCCAGCGGAAACCGTGCGCGCCCTGCTAGCGCACACCGCTATAACGCTCCACGAACACGCGCCCGTCGCGCGCCTGCGACACACCGATGCCGGCTGGCACGTTGATACCGAAAGTGGTCGCACCTTCGACTCCAACATCGTGGTGATCGCCACTGCCGGTATCCCCGCCGCCGCGTTGCCCAATATGCCAGAGGCGCTTGCATCCGACGCGCTGCCATCGATTCCATTCAACGCAACACGCGGCCAGCTTTCGACACTTGCCTTTGATGAGGCGTTTGCTGGCGCAAGCTGCGTGCCACTCACCATTGTGAGCGCCAACGGCTTCGCGATGCCACCCATCGACGGCGCGCTGTGCGCTGGTGCCACCTATGAGCGCGAACGATTGACCACCGGACCCACGCCGCACGATGATGCCGTCAATCTTGGTCACATCGAACGCCTACTCCCCGCCCTCGCTACCTGCACTCCCAATCGACGCGGCGCATGGGCAGGCATACGCACCTCCGTCAACGACCACTGCCCAGTGATCGGCCCGGTGATCGCCGACGCGCAATTCCGTGAATCATTCGCGCGCCTGCCGCACGGTCCATTCGCTGCAGCGTGGCCCGAAGCACCGCTACTTCCCGGGCTGTTCGTCACGCTCGCCCATGGTTCACGCGGAACATCAACGGTATTCCTTGCCGCAGAACTCATCGCCGACATGGTGTGCGGCACACCACGCTGCATCACTGATGACTTGCTGCCCGCGGTGCTACCGCAACGATTTCTTGTGCGCGAGTTGCGTGTCGGTACGCGCGAATAGTGTCGCGCGCCGCCAAGTGCGTTCGCCTGCACTCTCAGCGAACGACATCGCAGAACACAATCTTCTTGAGCGGCCAGGCGTCAAACTCTTGACGACCTTCAAGACGCCGACCCAGATCCGGGAACTTCGATCGAAGTTGCGCAAGGTCGCCGTCAGATACAAGAACAACACCATCTGGGTGCGCATCAATCCAAGACTGCAGATCTTCAGACAGATCAACTGCATCAAGCCACCGACCCAAGTACCAATCAATAGTGAGATTGCGCAATCGATATACAACAATCGGTCGCGTCTCTGCCGCGACTGCTTGTGCTACTGGCCGCGCGCCCATTGCGGTCATTGCAACATCTTCGGCGTGGTGAAATCCAATCCACACAAAGACCATCGCTGCGAAATACACGCCCAGCGCTGGTAGCCGTTGCTCACGCATCGGCCACCGCGCCAACATGAACCACGTGGCAGTCATGGCTGGAATCACTGGGAGTGTCAGCCATAGCAGGGTCCATCCAGTGGCCCATGCTGGCGCCGAACCGTTGAGAATCAACACCACCGCAGCACCCGGAAGCAACAATCCAACGCCCGTCATGGCAATCGCTGTGGTGTGGCGTACATCGGGCGGCTTGGTGCCAGCCGGCGCGTCGGCCATCGATCCATCAACCCAGCGCGCCAACATGCAAGCCACCAACATGGCGAGTGGCGGGGCCAATGGCAAGATGTATGTGGGTGACTTGCGACTCAAGAGGCTGAACCCCAGAAGCGGAAGAATCACGGCCACCAACAAGAGTGCGCGTTGATCCCCCGCACGCAAGCACGCCCAGGCGCGCGCGAAAGTCATGTTGAACCACGGCAACGTCAGCATGGTGGTGGCAGGAAAGAACCCCGCAAAGAACGCCAAGAACAGTAACCACCACGGGTCGTGCACCCTGACGCCGGTAAATCGATCGACGAATTCAAAATTCCATACCTCCAGCGCGCGCACTGGGTCGGTTACCCAATAGCCATAGGCCACAAATCCCAGCGGCGCGATGGCGAGCGGTAGTCCAACAAGTGGCATCAGAAGGCGCAGATCGCGCAACCGTCCAGCCAGCGCCAACCACACTGCAACAATGGTGACTGGTGCAAGAACCAAGGGCCCTTTGGTGAGACCAACCAGCGCAGAACTTGCCCAGAATGCTGCAATCCAACCAAGATGGCGGCGGCCAGCACTCATGGCGAACCATGCAGAACAGAGCGCCATCCACCACCACGTGGTGAGCATCGGGTCAGTGATCGCCAATCGACCGATGATTTGAAAGAGCGGCATCACTGCTAGCAAACCAACAGCAAGCATGGCTACCAACGCACCCGCCGTTCGTCGTGCAAATACAAAGAGTGTCAACAGTGTCAGCGTCGACGCTATGGCACTCGGCAGTCGCGGCGAAATATCTTCGTGCCCGAAGTAGCGAATGCTCAGCGCCTGCGCCCAGTAAGTGAGCGGCGGCTTAGTGACGTGCAAATGGTCGCGTAGTACTGGCTGGAGCCAGTTGCCGTGTTCGGCCATCCATCCGCTGACTGCGGCATAGCGGCCCTCGTCGGGCGGGAACAAGGAATGATTGCCAAGTGAATGCCAAATCAGCACCACCGAAGCCAACACCACGGCCCACTGCGCCCAACGCGGAGCTTCATGTGGGCGTTCGGTCACTTGCATTTGGTCATTAAAGCCGCTTTCAGCGAGCCGTGCTGACCAGGGGAGCGCAGGGTCCTATTCATCTCGACTGACAAGCCGCGCCAGCAACACCGCCGGATACAGAACCCCGATCAACCCCTCGATCATGGCCAGCGAACGAACCATGGAATTCCCCGGCACAATGTCGCCGAACCCGATGGTTGCCAAGGTTACGAAGCTGAAATACACGCAGTCATTCCAGTTCAGGGCGCCGTGTACTTCCACTGCCGTCATGCTGACATGCAGCGCGTGCGGGTCCATGGCAAGCATCTGCCGATAGAAGATGGCGCACACCACGCCAAAGAGTAAGAACACCGCCACCCCGCCGTACACGCGATCGCGCACGGTGCGTTTACCAAAGAAAATAACCCGTACCAGCGCCAAGATGATTACCCCGTAGTAGATCACTAGCAACTTTCCGGGCCACAGCATGATTCCTTGTTCACCGGCCAGCGATGGGCTGAAGAATACGGCGGCGTTCGATGCCACCAACAACAAGAACGCCGCGATCACCCATATACGGGTGGTCAAGAGCAGTACCCCCAACATCGGTACTGCTGCGTACAACATGATGGCAAACGGTGAGACTGCGCCATCTGCATCATCAAGCAACCAGCTAAATCCCAGCAGCAAGAACATCGCCACCATCAATGGCAGGCAACTTGATCGCACACGATCAATCGTTTGTCGACCATGATGAACCACACGATGGTGCCATGGCAACGCAGACGGTACTTGTGGTTGTTCAGTCATGACTCGCTCTGGCAACCGAACCCGATCAAACCCCCGCAGAAACCACCGGCTGCGCGCCGCGCTCACTGACGAGCACCACCAACAAATTAGTAACCATCTCCGCCTTCTGCTCAGCGGTGAAGGTGGCGATTCCCTTGGCAGCAATCTGCTCCATGGCAAGTTCCACCATGCCAACAGCGCCCTCAACAATCTTCTGCCGAGCAGCCACTACTGCGGTGGCCTGCTGCCGTTGCAACATCGCCGCAGCAATCTCCGGCGCGTAACTCAGGCTAGAAATGCGACTTTCCAGCACTTCTACCCCGGCGCCACGCAGGCGTCCATCAAGTTCATCCTTGAGGCGAAGGCCGATCAAATCGGTGCTGCCACGAAGGCTGGTGCCACCGGGCTCTGGTGAGTCGTAGTGGTAATGACTGGCCAGATTGCGCAGCGCGGCTTCACTCTGAATCTCCACGTAGCGCTCATAGTTGTCTACTGCAAAGATCGCCTCTGCTGTGTCCACTACGCGCCACACCACTACCGCCGAAATCTCAATGGGATTTCCATCAAGGTCATTGACCTTCAATGGATGCCGAGTACGCATTCCCTCCTGCACCACCTTGCCACCAGCATCGGTCACGTTTGGTGCCTGATGCGCCCCAGTTTCAAAGGTACGAACCCGCAACGTGATACGCCGCTTGATTGTGAACGGGTTAGTCCAGTGCAGCCCAATGGCGCGAACCGTCCCGCGGTAGTGACCAAACAACACCAATGCGCGGCTCTCATTGGGATTCACAATGAAGTAGCCACACAGCGACAGTAAGAACAAGATTCCACACGGCACCGCAAGAAGGCCAGGTAGCGGTTGAGAGTGACGCGCCGCAATGACCACCAACAACACCGCACCACCCAACAGCGCAACACTTACTGGCGCAAGCAGCCAGCCCGAGAAGGGGCGAAACGGGCTCTCATGAAATTTGCCGTCAAGGACAAGGCCCGATGAAGTTGTTGGCGCGTTCGCTTCAGCCATGGGTGAATCTCCTAATGGGGATCGTATCCCTAACAATGTGGGCAAATACTCAGAATTACTTGCCAAGCAGTACTGTACGGAATATACTACCAACTTCGTGCCACCTGACATTGCGGACAAACTCCTGCGCGACCTCAGCCTTGGCACTGCCTGGCTCGTGGTGCTTGCAGCCATCGCCCGCGCGGCAACGCCCATCCATGGATACGAAATCGCCCGGCAGTTGGCGGATGAAGCGCCCGAAGGACTCTCCTTCAAGCAAGGCACTCTCTATCCAATGCTGCGCTCCATGGAAGCTGACGGTTTAGTCAAGAGCACACTGGTTGCCTCACACGAAGGACCGGCGCGCAAGTGCTTCACACTGACGGCGGAAGGACGCCGCGTCTTGAACGCGTGGTGCGAAACATGGCGAAGTACCAACAAATGGGTCAATCGCGTTCTGGGAGGCATTGATGGAACACGCTGAATCCGCCACCGCACATAAAATTGTCCGCTTGTACATCGCGCAGCTCGCCCTGGAACTTGAAGGCGCCGACGCAGCGTTGCGCCATGACGCCATCATTGATGCTGAACAACACCTGAGCGCAGCCATACTCGCAGGCGCCACCGCCGATGTGGCGATCACCGAATACGGCACACCGGCCGAAATTGCGCGCGCCTACATGGACGCTGACTCCACACACCGCTCCTGGCGCAGCGCACCCGCGGCCACCGAGCATCACACTGTTGCCACGCCAACCCGGCGCCACCTGCATGAAATCCCTGTATTTGGCGCATGGTTCGATCGCCGCGCTTGGGGGGCGATCGCCTACTTCGGCGCTGTTGGATTCATTCTCTCCATTGGGTATTTCATCTGGTCAGTCACGATTGGTTCACTGGTCATTGGGCTCGCGCCAATCGTGATCGGAATACCGTTGCTCGTCCTGCTGCTTGGTTCAGCGCGCGCGCTGTGCTTGTTTGAAGGCAAGGTGGTGCAGTTATTCCTTGGAGTGCGCATGCCACAGCGGACGCAACCCATCCAAGGTGCCGACCATGTTGGATTCTGGCAACGAATCTGGTGTTGGTTGCGCGATGTCCGAAGTTGGCTATCGCTTGGCTACTTGCTTGGAAATTTCCCGGTGAGCCTGGTGTTGTTTGTCATCATCGCTGTGCTCACTGCGAGCAGTGTCGTGCTGATGAGCTTGCCATTCATGCATTTCGCCGGTGCGCCGATCGCACAGGTTGATCTTGACAGCGGTGTCAACATTCAGGCCTTCGGAGAGACGATGCCGGATGAAGACGGCGAAGTGCGGCTACCGCTCATTGTCAGCATCGGGCTGGGTGTGGTTGGATTCTTGATGTTCACCGGAACACTATGGATCGCCCGTGGCTTTGGTTGGATATATGGGCACGTTGTTCAGGCCATTCAGGTAGCACGGCCACAGGCAGTCAATCCCCCGCGCATTCAATGAAATCAATCGTGGCGCCACAGGAGATACTTCAATGAAACTCACAATCGCTTTGCGCAGAACAACCCTGTTTCTATCGTTCGCAGCGCTGATGGCTGTCGCTGGATGCATCACCGTTGAGAGCAGCACTGTTGCTGACCCCGATCACCGCAGCATTCCCGTCATCACCAATACATCGGTAGCCGACGGTGGCAAGTTGCTCATTGATGGCATCAACGGCCGCGTGACGGTTTCGCGCGATCCAACACTTTCCAAGCTTGAAGTCTCCGCTGAATTCCACTGCGGTGGTGCAACACAAGCCGAGTCAAATGACCGCGTGAAGCACACACGGTTGATCGCCGAGCGCACCGCCGACGGCGGAATTCGTGTTCGCGCCGAATTTCCTGCGCTTCAGTCGGGCGCGGCGCACTCCCCCTCTGATTCAGCCAATCTTGATATCCGCGCTGCGCGACTTGACGGTATCGAAATTGCAACAACCAACGGTCGCATCAAGGTGGAAGGATTCGCCGGCCAGTTGAAAGCGCGAACCTCTAATGGCGGTATTCGGATCAACGGCCACAGCGGTCCAGTACTGCTACAAACATCAAACGGCGCGATTGATGCGCGCAACATCGGTACGCCTGCCGAGTTAGAAACTTCAAATGGAACCGTTGACGCGTCGCTGGCATCCGGCCAAGATGGACCAGTGAGTGTTCGCACCTCAAACGGTGGCGTGCGCCTGGAATTGCCGGTTTCCTGGAGCGGGCACGTCGAAGCGGAGACCTCGAACGGCCGCGTCAACCTTGAAGGTGGCGGCCGCTCCAAGAACATTGCCGTGGAAAAAGCCCACGGCACGATGGATATCGATCGCGCCGGAAAGTCCAAGGCCAGCATTCTCAGTTCGAACGGCAACGTTCGTGTGACAGCACTCGCAGCGACAGCGCAGTCCGCTCCAACTACCACTCCACCCAAGTAGCGCTCCGCCACCAGCACACACGCGGCGACCGCTGCAATACGAATTACCACCAACAACCACACCCGCTACTCAGCGACCTCGTCTTCGCGTTCAAGGAAACCCATGCTGCAAATCAGAGACCTCGTCAAGATCTATCCCGGACCCGTGGCTGCTCTCAAGGGCGTGTCGCTCGACATCCCGCAAGGTCTCTTCGGACTGCTTGGCCCCAACGGTGCGGGCAAGAGCACGCTCATGAACATCCTGAGCGGCCTGCTTGAACCCACCGGCGGCAGTGTCACGCTCGATGGCGTGGACATCGTCAAGGACCCGCGCGCAGTGTGGAGTCGCCTTGGCTACCTGCCGCAAGATTTTGGTTTCTACCCATCACTCAACGGTGCGCAGATGCTTGATTTCCTGCTTCGTCTCAAGGGCGTGGATGCGCCGCAGGGTCGCAAGAAACTGGTTGCAGAACTGCTCGAGCGCGTCAATCTCACCGAGGCCGCCAAGCGCAAGGTGAAGACGTACTCCGGCGGCATGCGCCAGCGCCTTGGCATCGCACAGGCCATCGCGGGCAACCCGCGTCTGGTGATCGTCGACGAACCGACCGCCGGCCTCGATCCGGAAGAGCGCCAACGCTTCTACCGAATCCTTGCCGAGCTTGGACGCGATCGCATCGTGCTGCTCTCCACGCACATCGTCGAAGACATCGCCACACTGTGCCCGCGCTTTGCGGTGATCCGCGGTGGCCGCTGCGTCACCAGCGGTAGCACCTCCGAGGCGCGAAACCGTCTTGAGGAACGCGTTTCTGAAGGCATCGTTACGCCTGAGAAGCTCGAAGAAGTCCGTCGTTCACACCGCGTAACGCAGGCCGTGCTGGTGGAGGGATCCATGTTCCGCACCCGCGTGCAGGGCGCGCCAGGATCACAGCCCACTGGCTTCGTGCAAGTGCCGCCCACGTTGGAAGACGTCTACTTCGGCGTCATGGACGAGAGCCGCGCCGACGACGCCGCGCAGGCGATGAGCGCTGCCTAACCACACACACTACGGATCAACCATGCGCCGCACACTCACCCTTGCATTCCTTGAACTCCGCACCTCGTGGCGACGCCCGGCGTGGTGGGTGCTGCTTGCCATCCTGTTCTTTCTGACGTGGGGCTTCTCCTCCGGGAGCGTCACTATCGGTAGCGGTGGCACACAGGCTGGCGGTGAGCGCGCGTTCATCAACAGTGAGTTCAACCTGGCGTTCGGTGACATCCTGGTCTTCTCACTCTTCTATCTGTTCTTCGTGTGCACGGCATTTGGTAACGCGGTGAATGAGGACGACACACTCCGCGTCATGCCGATCGTCGGCAGCACCGGCATTACTCCACGCGAATACGTGATCGGCCGCTGGCTTGGCATCGCATTAGTGTTCGGTGTGATCATCACACTGCACCTCTTCATGCAGATCGGGTTCTTCGAGATGTACCCACTCTCGGAGCCAGAAAAGATGCGCGGTCCGTTCGCACTCGTGAACTACCTGCGACCCATGGTGATGTTTGTCGCCATTCCGATCCTCGCGCTCGGCGCCATCGCATTTGCGATTGGCTCCATCACCCGCCAGACCGTGCTGGTGTTCGCGTTGCCAGTAGCGCTCCTTCTTTCCAGCCTGTTCTTCATCTGGAACTTCTCGCCAGAGTGGCTACCACACTGGGGCAACCGCGCGTTGCAAGCCGTAGACATCACCGGCTTCCGCTGGCTCAACGAGACCTGGCTCAAGGTCGACAAGGGCGTGGCGTTCTACAACCACGAGCCACTCAGTTTCGACACGCTGTTTACGGGCGCTCGCGTCGTGCTGGTAGTCGCCGCAGGCATCGCACTCTTGGTAGCCGCGCAGCGCGAACAGCGCCGCATGCGTAACCCGCACGCCGTGACCGCCACTGACGTGGAGCGCATCATCGCGGACGCCGACCGCGCCCGTCGCGAGCGCGAAGCAGCACCGCGCAAGGAATCGACGCTTGCATCGCTCGGCATGAGTTCCGGCCATGTCGGCGTACTGGCCGCCGCCGTGGATGCATTCCGCGCCGAAGTGCGCGAAATGCGCCGCTCGCCGGGCCTGTGGATCTTCGTCCCATTGATCATTCTGCAAACGGTGGGTCCCGCGATCTACTCGCCTGGACCGTTCGATACGCCGAAACTCACCACGCCCGGCAGTTTCGCCGCGCAGAGTTACAACACGATCACGCTGCTCTCCATCTTCTTGATGCTCTACTACTTCAC
>JBDKKN010000151.1:0-23279 GCA_039796075.1 Planctomycetota bacterium
ACGAACAGTTTCGCCCGAGGCTAAGCGGAACCTTGTGGAGCGCAGCCGTCCGCGTCCGAGGGTCCCGCGCGCAACGGAGGGGGCGGTCAACGACTCAACTCACTTCAACCGCGCCCCGAAATTAGGGACAGTGGTGAACGGCACCTATTTAGTCGTTAGCCTGTCGACAGATGGACGGACTCCAATCAATCATCGTTCGCACCGACGCTTCGACATATCCCGTGGAAGTTGCACGTGGCACCGTTCGCCATGTTGCGGAACGGATGGCGGCCGTTGGATTGCGGCCTTCGTCAATAGCCATCATTTGTGACACCGCCGTGGAATCATCCGCGGCCGCCGCGGTTGATCGTTCGTTCCGTGATGCCGGCATTCGCGTTGCACGCATTGCTATGAATGCCTCGGAAGACATGAAGACGCTTGCCACGCTTGGTGACCTCTGTGAGCGCATGCTTGCCGATGGAATCGATCGCGCTGGAGCAGTGGTTGCCGTGGGTGGCGGTGTGGTTGGTGATGTTGCTGGATTCGCAGCTGCCACGTACATGCGTGGTATCGCCTGCGTACAAGTTCCAACCACGCTTCTTGCCATGGTTGACGCCGCGGTTGGTGGAAAGACCGCCGTGAATTTGGCGCGCCCCGATGGTTCGTTGGCAAAGAACATCATTGGTTCGTTTGCGCAGCCGGCTTTGGTGATTTGTGATCCCGAATCGCTCGCAACACTTCCGGTACGCGAACTGCGCTCCGGTCTTGCCGAGTGTGTGAAGCACGCAGTGATCGCAGACCCAGGCATGCTGGCATGGATGGTGGAGCGCATCGATCCGATTCTTGCGCATGACCCCGCAACGCTTGCCGAATTAGTGGAACGAAACGTACGTATCAAGGCTGATGTTGTTGGAGCCGATGAGCGTGAGCAGGGTCGACGTGCTGTCTTGAATCTTGGGCACACGTTCGCGCATGCCATCGAAGCATTGCTCCATGATGAATGCACGCATGGCGAAGCGGTGGGCATCGGCACCGTTGCGGCATGTCGATTGGCAGTGGAACTTGGGAGCGGTACGCCCGACACTGAACACGCCGTGCGCACCACGCTGCAGCAGCTTGGATTGCCAACAGCCATTCCGTCACCACGTTCGGTAGCCGCTCTCACCGAGGCCATGGGCTCCGACAAGAAGAAACAGGGCGGCACGCTCCGACTGGTGGTGCCGTTCAGCCTCGGCGATGTGCGGTTGGTGCGCGATGTTGCCGATCCCGCGCTCGATGCCGCCTGGCGCGCAGTGGGCGCCCGGTGATCGGCCGCTGATCGCCTGTTGATCGCCCGCTGATCGCCACGTCCAATATCAAGCATCCTTCCCCGAAGCGCCGATCTACCTCGCTCAGGCGCTCGCCGCACGGATGCGGCCGTTGGACACGAATCCTCGGATGCGAACAATAGCCGTCGTCAATCAGAAGGGTGGGTCTGGCAAGACCACTACCGCCATCAACCTCGCCGCCACATTGGCCGAGCGAGGCGAGCGAGTACTGCTGGTTGACATGGATCCGCAAGGCCATTGCGCCGCGGGACTTGGCGTTCCTGACACACGTATCGAATTCAGTCTGGCGCAGGCGCTACTCTGCGAGCCGCCCGGAGGCAGCGATCCGCTCGGCTGGCTGTGGGAAGTGGCGCGTGGTCTGCGCCTTGCGCCATGCACGGTGGCGCTGGCTGGCTTGGAAAGCGCGCGCGGCGGGCTGGTTTCGCTCCCAGACCGCGACCGGCGTCTCCTGAGATACCTCGAACGCGTGGCGCCACACTTTGACCGATGCGTCATCGATTGCCCGCCCACCATCGGCTACCTGACCTTCAACGCACTCCGCGCCGCTGACGAGGCACTGGTTCCGGTGGAAACCGGCTTCTTTGCGCTCCGTGGTGCTGAGCGGCAGGTTGCCACCATCGGTGCCCTGGCCGAACAAGTGGGGCGAAAGCTCGCCGTCCGCATCGTTCCCACGCTGCACCGCGATGGCAGCCAGCTTTCGCACGACATTCTCGGGGCGATCGGGCGCAAATTCACCGCTCATATTGCACCCACACCGATTCGTGAGCATGAAGTGCTTCGCGAAGCCGTGAGCTACGGTCAGTCCGTGGTGGCGTTCGCCCCCGGTTCCCCCGCTCACGACGACTTTCGCGCCCTCGCCGAGTGGATCGTGGCCACACAAGCGACGGTTTCCGCAGAATCCCAAGCGGTTGACCATGGCGCTGCCGCCGCTGCGGTGTATGTTGCCGACGGTCCCGGAGATTCAGTCATGACCTCCGACGGCCACACCCTCCCGAGACTTGCAGGCACTGGCCGCGCGGCGGAGCTCGCGCAGCGCATGCGAATCTCGGGCGCCCCGGCGTCGGGGCACGAGCAGGATGTGCCGGAAGCGTCGATCTGACGCTCGGTACTCGGCTCGACGGTGTTTCCTGTGTGAGTGCTCGCCGGCCTGCGCCGAGCGAGAGGCGCGGCTGCGGAGGCAGCGCGGAGGAAACCATGAGTTTGAACGGTGATGCATTCGGAAGTTTGGCCGCGCTCTTCACCACCGGAAACGGCGGCGAAGGTCAAGCAGCGCGCACCACGGATGGACCAACTCTTGGCGCGGTGACCACCGTACTTGTTGGCAACCTTCCCGTGATGGCCGGATTGTGGACGACGCAATTTGCCGACGCGGTGGCACGCATCGCTGGTCCCACTGCACTGGTTCGCTTTGAGCGCGATGACGTCACCATTGAATTGCTGCGCGCTGATGGCCGACAAGTGCCACCTGCTGGACCGGCCGCCGTTTCACGTTGGCTCCCGCGTGCGGCGAGCACCGTTCGTCGTTGGCTCATTTGTGTTCCCGCCGAAACATCGCCCGCCGAAGTTCTCGCTGTTGGTCAAGAAATTCTCTTGATGACCGGCGCGGATGAAGCAGCCGTCACCGGTGCATACTTGCGCTTGAAATACCTTGCGGATGAGGGCGTCAATGCCGGCACGCCGATAGAGCGCGTCGGACTTGTCATCGTTGGCGCAACAACGGAGCAGGCAGCCCACGCCGCCGCTCGGCTTGGCGATGCGGCGCGGTCGTTCCTTGGAGTGGATGTGGAAACCGTGGCCTGCTTGCCGCGCATTGAGCGCGTTGAATCAAGTGCTCGCGCTACGTATCCAGCCGAAGAATGCCCGCCGATTGCGCAATTCACCCGCGAACTGGAGAGCGCCCGTACGGGCGCATCGCATCGATTTGATGCGGACATGCCGACGGCATCGCTGGTGATGCACACGGAGACATCCGCAGTGGAGCCCAAGTTCCCGAGCATGCCACAGCCGTTCACTTCGCGCCAAGAAGCACTTGCACACGGGGACTCTGCTATGGACACCACGCACGCGCCGCATTCCGGACAGACTGAGTACGTTTCGCATACTTCGCAACCTTTGCACGCGCCGCAGTCCACGCATACTCCGCACCCCGCGCCGCACACATCTCACGCCGCAACGCATACCCCGCACCCCGCGCCGCATACATCTCACGCCGCAACGCATACCCCGCACGCAGCACCCGCTCGCTCGGCCCCCGCGTTTGCCGCGCTGCCGATTGCTGAACTTCCATTGAAACTCGTTCCACTGCTGCGCGGACTTCGTCCGCTGGGCATTTCCTGCCCGTTGGCTCCGGATGTTGAGCTTGCGCTTGATGATGAACGGCGTATGCACATCGTTGGTCGTTCCGATCAACTTGCACGCGTTCGGACGGCACGCACGTGGGCCGCGATGCACCGCGAACTCTTAGGCATGGCGTTTGCTGAACTCAAGGACGGCTTTGAAGTGCGCGAACGCATTCTCCTTGGTGATGCGCGTGAGGCTATTTCGCTGCACGGCACCGGCGTCCTTCTTGATGTCCTCGTCGTTGCAGAAACACCCACCGGCCGCGTGCATGTGGTGGTGCCGCTCAACGACCCAACGACATGCGGCTAACCGCGCCGCGCTCCGCATCATGCAGAGAAGCGCGCAAAGTCCGTAGCCAGTTTCCATGCGCGAACGCTGCTTGCTCAGCGTGATTGAAGCCCGCCTGTGCCAGTCCTGCGGCTAAAGCAGGCAATTCCTCGGGACGACCGCAGCCAGCCGCGCAATCTGCCGGCGCAAATCCACCGTCGAAATCGCTGCCCAAGCCAACGCTGTTTCGTCCGGCAATCGCCGCCACATGTTGCACATGCTGCACCGCATCGGCAAGCGTTGCTGGTCGACCGGTGGTCAGAAACTTCCCGTACAGATTCAGGCCAACCATACCTCCGCGCGCGGCGATTTCAGCAATCTGCGCGTCGGTCAGATGTCGCTCGATCGGCGCAGAAAGTGCACGAACATTTGAATGCGTAGCAACGATGCGCGCTGAAGTGGCCGCGCACACGCCAGCAAATGCTTCGTCGCAGAGGTGGCTTGCGTCATGCAAGATCCCCAGCGCATCCATGGCCTCAACAGCGGCTCGACCGAGAGCAGTGAGTGGACCGTGCGC
Organism: Planctomycetota bacterium; assembly: GCA_039796075.1. Lineage (GTDB taxonomy): Bacteria > Planctomycetota > Phycisphaerae > Phycisphaerales > SM1A02 > UBA966. Next base: position 4,492 of record JBDKKN010000151.1, read on the forward strand.
CGCGTTTCCACCGGCGTACCGCGAGCCCTTCGCCCACGTCAGTCCCACCACGCGAACTCCGCGCGTATGCCACCACGCAAATTCCTCCGGGCAGCGAACCGGGTCCGCGCCTTCCATCAAGATGACAATTCCTGGCGGTGATCCCGCAGGTGCTACCGCGCACTCATCCAAATCCGCTGCGTTGCGCACAATCCGCGCGCGTCCGGTGTGCTCAAGCCATTCATACATCTCCAACTGTCGAACGCCCGCCGCGTGCGCTCCTTCAATGTCGTCATGGTCGCGGTATCCCCACGGCGTGCTTGCCGCCGCGGTACCGACCTCGGTGAAAATCGTTCCAAGAAAGATTCGAACGTCCCCGCGCGCCAACGCTGGCAGGCTGACGCCGCGTGTCACCGGATCGGGGAGTTCCTCGGCGACCGTCGGGCCGCCAAGGTGCAGGTATGCCAGATCAAGATGCGCGTCGAGCCACCACGGGGCGTGCGCGGGCGTATCCGCCGCATCGGTAGCGTGAGCCGCAGCGGTACTCGGCGCGTGGTGGGTGTGGCCGGTGGAGTCAGCGAAGGTCATCCGTCGGAAGGTACGCTGCGCGACCATTGCAATGACGATGTCCGTCGAGCCATCTTCGTTTCCACCCAACCGCCCGTCCGCCGCACGGAGCGAGTCGGTGGGAGTACGTTCGGGTGCAGCGATCGCCGCACCCACCGCCCCCGTCCCGGTTGCAGCCACCCGGGGTGAGCGGGTCGTCTGCGCGGCACTCGCGGTGGCCGCCTTTGGGGTGCTCGGCGTTGCAGCGTGGTTGACTCCGTCTGCGGAAGGTCATGGAACGCACCAAATGCTTGGCATGGCACCCTGTGGCTGGATGGCTGGCTACGGCATGCCGTGCCCATCCTGCGGGATGACTACCGCATTCTCCCACGCAGCGCATGGCAGCCTTTGGGCCTCGGCGCGCGTACAGCCCATGGGATTCGTCCTCGCCCTTGGTACGGCTGCCACGGCGTTGGTCGGCACCTATGTGGCCGTAACCGGTAGCCGACTCGGACATGTTCTTGGCGATCGCCTGACGCCGCGGTTTCTGCTTGGCCTGGGAATATTTGCGCTCCTCTCTTGGGGCTGGAAGATCGCGGTTGTTCGCGGCTTTCTCCCCGCTTCGATCGGAACACCATGAAGACTCGCATTGTTGCCATCCTTGCACTCCTGATCATGCCTCTTGTGCTCGCCTCGTGCGGCGCCATGGGCCTGGTCTCCAAGGTCGGTGAGGCCATTGAGGTTGAGAAGAAGGTGGAGGTGCTTGCCAAGTACCGCGGCCTTGAAAATAAGACCGTTGCAGTGGTCGTCAATGCTGAACGCAGCGTGCTCTATGAATATCCCACTGTTGTTCCAAACGTTGCGGGCAACATTGCCGCCGGCGTCAAGGAGCATGTCAGTGGCGTGCAAGTGCTTGATTGGCGCGAGTCCTTGGCGTGGTGCTACCGCACGCCAAGTTGGACCACGCTTCCACTCGGGACCATTGCCGAGGAACTGGGCGTTGACCGGGTGATCTTTATTGACGTCTTTGAATTCCGCCTCAATCCACCTGGAAACCGCTGGATTTGGGAAGGAATGGCGGGCGCAAATGTTGGCATCATCGAACGCGATTCGCTGGACCCCGATGCCTTCGCCGAGGAGTACAGCATTGCTATCAAGTTTCCTGACGTGAAGGATCTCAGTCGCGAAAGCGCGTCGGAAGAAAAGATTCAACTTGGTTTGGTTGCCAAGTTCACGCAGACGATCAACAAGTTGTTCTATGACCACATTGAAGACAAGTACCCCAACAAGCGACTGAAGGGTTGACCTGATGCACGCAGCACTTCGAGCCTTGTTACTGGCATTCTTCGCGGCGGTGATCTTGGTGATCGCGGGCTGCAACTACGCGGTGCCGGCAATGTGGATCGCGCAGGGTCCGCCCAAGAAGCCAGCCGAATACACGTTGCCAAAGGATAAGAAGCTGGTGGTGTTTGTTGATGACCGCAAGAGCGTGGTGAGCCGCTTGCAGTTGCGCGCGCTGCTTGCAGATGACATCGGAACAGTCATCAAGCAACAGGGCCTGGTCACTGATGTGGTGAGCGGGCGCGAATTGATTTCCTACGTACGTCGTATGGAGACAAGCACCAAGCGTATTTCCATTGAAGACCTTGGCAATGCCGTGAACGCCGACATTGTTCTCTACGTGGAAATGGAGTCGTTTACGCTTTCGCCGGACGGCGCAACGCCCAAGCCAACTGCTCAGGTGCGTGTGAAAGTAGTAGACGTGAAGGCCAAGGAGCGACTGTTCCCACCACTCGGAGCAGATCCGAAGGGATATCCAGTAACGGCACAAGTGGACACGTTGGCCAACGACGCCTACCGCACATCGGCAGCTCGGCGCAATGCCGAAGACGGTCTGGAGAAGAAGCTTGCCGACGACGTCACCAAGCTCTTCTACGACCATGAGCCAAAGAACTTCGGCAAGGGCGTTTCCAAGATGGAAGGCTGATGATTCCGCAGCGCACAGCAATTTCTGGCAGTGCCGGCGCAGCTGCCGTTCGTCCACGCATGGCGGCGCTGATCGATGTCAATGCGTGCGCGCCCCCTCGGCTGCGTGCGATTGCCGCTCGGCTTGCTGGGCGACCGGCGGGCATCATCGGGACCGCTGCGGAGGCTCGGCGTGCGGCATCGTTCGGTGTGAACGTCGGTAGTAGCTGTTTGCCGCCGCTGGGGGCGATGGTGCTGTCCGGGTCTGTGCTGCGGCGCGCCTTTGGTCGCCTTCCAAGCGATGGATCGCTGTTGACCTTTGGCCAGCGTGCCCACGAGACGGCACGATTGCTCGGCGTTTCGCCCGCTTTTGGAACGCGCGCCGCGGTGCTGGATGACGCACTTCCTGATCCGATCGATTCACTTCCGCGTGATGAGTTGCGTGCGGCGTGGGGCGTTGACGCCAGTGAACGCGTATGCCTTCTGCTGGCCAGCCCTGCCGCATCATGTGATGCCCGCATGGCACTTGATATTGCCGGGCGCACTTCGATGCTCGGTCATCCGGTAGTACTTGTGGTGCATCCAAGTTCTCCGGGCGCAGCGCGGGCGGAACGCCTTGCATCAGCTGCTGGTGGCGCGTGGCGTCTGGCGTTCGATGCGCGCGTTGATGATCCTGAATTGCTGGCAAGCGCTGCAGACGTAGCGATTGCCATTGACTTGCGCATCGGTCGCGGTGGTCCGGGTGCAACCGGGCGGGATTCGGGAATCTCGGCGTTCGCTCTTGCGTTTGCGCGCGGCATCACTGCGATGATTCCCGATGGCGATTCGTGGGGCGTACGCCTGGCAGCACGCGCAGGTGTACCGGTGGTTGTTGCCAGCAATACGCCGGCAGCGTTGATGACGGACGTGGTGCCAGCGGAGCGGATTTTTGATCCGCGTCGCCCCAACGTCGCCGCCGTTGCACTTCACACAATACTGAGCGCGGCGTCTCGATAGAACGCGCAGAGCGTTTCGGTGGGAAGGCACTTGCCTTCCAAACGCGGGGCATCATGTGCGTGACGAGCGGGGTTGACCATGGCCAAGTCGGGATCGCTGATTGGACTTTCCAAGGACCAATCGGTTTCCCACAGCGCGCGCAATGCCCAATAGCGGCTGGCATAGAGATCGAAAGCACTTTCTCTGTCACTGGCCTTTGCAGCCATTTCTGTGCTTTTTTCACCTGTTTGCAGGTGCTCTTCGTTGGTAACGATGTCGCTTCCAAAGAGAATGCGGCCGCGCCAACGCTGCATGAAGGTGCGCACGCGCTCGGCGGAATGCTGACTGATCTCGCGCACGATCCATTTGGTGGCGCTGGAGTCAATGTTGAGATTCGGATGCGCAGCCAGCATGGTGTCCAAGAAATCAAGATTCTCCGGCGAGCCGCCCATGTGCGCAATGATCCACGGAACGTGGTACTCGTCGAGCAATCGTTCCAGCGGCTCGTAATGGTCTCGCTTGCTGCCGTACCGTGATTGATCGGCGTACTTGGTTGCGAACCATGTGTCCGGGTCCGCCACATGCGCCATGAAGGCCATGCCGTGCGACGCGGCTTCATCCATGGCACGGCGGCGGTGCGGCGCATCAAGCGCCAAGAGGTGCGGATCTCCAGCCTCGATGCCGAAATCAATACCGCGCGGTGCTGCCCAGAATTTGCAGATGGTTGCACCTTCGCGATGGAACTCACGGATGCGCGCCAGGAAGTCGGTGCCATGCGCGGCAAGGCGATCCGGGTTGGTGAAATCAGGGACGGCGATGAACTGCACGCGCTCGCCAAGCACGGCGCGGATTGCTGGAATCTCCTCCAGCCGTGTCATGGAGTGGATCGATTCGATCCCATACAGATCCATCGCCTCGCGCAGCAGCGTGGACGCACCAGTGCCGTGAATGTGCGAATGAATGTCAATGATCGGCACTGGCGGCGGTGGAAACGACGCAGCTTCGGCGCGGTAGTCAACGCCGAAACGGTTCGATGGATTCAAGAAATTGCCGGTGGCGGTGCGGAGCAGAGACGTCATCATGACAGTCTAGAAAGGAGCGCGGAGCGGCGGGGCGCCTGGAGGAATTCAGGGTGATTCACCGCAGCGCAACGCATGGGCGTGTGGCGGTCATCCGTTAGATATGCAGAACAACCGGTGCAAGACGTTCTTACGAGCGGGTACGCGCGCGCTTCGGGGTTTCCCGGAGCGCTGCAGTTGGAGTGTGAATGCGGCGCAGCGGCGGAGCCTTCTTTGCTGCAGCTGCCACACGTTGCACCGTTTCGGAATCGCACAGGCATCGCGCCTGATCTTGTGGATCAAGAATCGTTGTCGCATGGTGGACGATGCCAACATACAACTCATAGTCGCCATCAAGATCAACATGGCGAGCGAGTTCACAGTCAAGGAAACTGAGCGCGCGCGCTGGTACCGGACATCCACTCGGGGTGCGATCAACTGTTGATCCAATGAACGGATCAATGCCCGGAGTGTGTAGATCGAATGCACGCGATGTCGTTCGATCCGTGGGATCAAGTTGACAGATCGCAAAGCTCCGACTGTCTCGAATCAGTGGACTCAGCACATGACCCTTCGGCACTGCCACCATCACCATGGGCGGAGTGGATGAGCATTGCTGCGCCCACTTGACGGAAACGCCCGCGCGCACATCGGCGTGGCCGGAGGTCAAAATGAATGACCCGTTCGGGATGCGATCCAATACAGGGGCGACATCCGATCGGTTAGCGGGCGCCCAGTCGAGTGCGTTGCGGTTTCGCGGGTTCACTTCCTCACGAGCCTTTCTTGGCGTGCGTTGACCGATGGCTGTCGGGGTGACAGCGTGTGGGGCAATGCTCGCGTTGGAGATTGTGTCGCAGATTTAGCAAATGTCCACAAACACTTGTTTCATATGGCGTTACGCCCACTTCAGGCAAATTGTTCGCGGACTCTTCAAATTTATTGAAGAAATTTATGGGTAAAGGTGTTGCGAAGTGGGGCGTTGTGGGTTAAAGTGTTCCACGGCGCCTGAGGTCGCCTTTCTCATGCTGTTTCTTGGCGAATATGAGCACACGCTGGACCAAAAGCAACGACTGGCGATTCCGTCAGAGTTGCGAGAGGTGCTCGACACCAAGCAACATGGAGAGGCCTTCATCGTGGCGCCTGGCGCGAACGGTCAGCTCTGGCTTTGGCCAGAAAAGACGTTCGCCCAGCTCTCGCACTCGCTCGGAGGTTCGCTGATCGGCGACCCGTCCGTGCAGGACTTTGAACGGTTCGTGTTCTCGCAGGCGGCTCGTGTGCCGCTCGACAGCGCGGGGCGGATTCGGATACCCGATCGGTTGTTGCAGAAGTTTGGGCTTGCTGGCTCCATCATGATTCTCGGCGTTCGAGACCATTTGGAACTCACAGAGCCCGCGGCTTGGAAGCGCGAACAAGAGCGCCTTCAACCGGAAGCGGCGGATATTTGGAGGCGCGCGCGGCAGACATTCGCCGCATCGCAGCGCCCGACGGTTTGACCCCGCGGCTGGCGGAACCAGCCGACAAGTGAACAAAAGCGTTGGTGCGTGGGAGGAACGCGCACGAATGCATTGGACGCAAGTAGCCAAGGATCGGCAACTTGTGTGCCAGAGACGCGCGCTTCGGCGCTTTGCTCCGCGATGCCAAGGATGGCAACGCACCGGATCAAGGTCATCAAGACGCGTCTGGATAGTTGGCCGAACCAAGGACGGTTCGGCCGTTTGGAAGCTTCGCGCAGCCATGGTTGGCTGTTCGGGGCACGCCCGCTGGTGGGGTGAGGGCCCAGGTGGCCCGAGTTTCCGTCGTTGCCCCCGCGTCGGCCTGTGCCGGCGCGGGGGCATTTTATTTCGAGCGTTCAACGGTGAAACCGCTTTCCTGAGCAGCAGGTGCAGATGTTATTCTGCATGCTCCCCAAGGGGCACGGCAGATCCCCAGCGATCACTTTGTATATCCATCCAAATTTCACTAACGGTGCTAGGTGGATCCGATTGACTGAACTACGCTTGTATTGCGCGCGGCACGATGCCGCTAGTTGCCACAAACGCCACAAGGAACGGTCGCGAGACCGTGTGGTAGGCAAGTTGCTCGCCTTGGTCGGCGAGGCGCATGCAGGAGGCATCCACCATGCTTGTGATTACCCGTCGAGAGGGAGAAGAAGTAGTGATCGGAGACCCAGCAGCCCCTCTGGGTATTGTTCGCATTTCCGTGATCAAGGGTGATCGCGTTCGAATTGCGTTTGAGTTCCCGCGCGAGATTGCGGTGCACCGTCGCGAAGTGGCCGACCAAATCCTGCGCGATGAAGAATCCGGTCCGGGCATTGCTGGTCAGATCCGCCCCGGCGAGTCTGGCTAAACCGCAGCACCCATCGGCACAAGTCAGGTGACTGCGATCACCGACTCGACTTCCGGGACAATCGATCGAAGATTCTTTTCAATTCCACCGTGCAGCGTCATGCCGCTGGACGGGCATCGCACGCATGCGCCCTTGAAACGCACTTGAACTTGGCCGTCTGCGGTGACGTCCACCAATTCCACATCGCCGTCGTCCGCTTGGATGCCCGGGCGGAGTTCCTCAATGACAGCCGCCACGCGCAAGCGCACGTCAAGCAGGGTTCTGGGGTCAATGGGAGTTGCGCGGGGCACGCGCGAATCGTAGCGGCAGGGACTGCTCCTACACTGCCCGCCATGCATGGAACGCACGGATTGCGCCTCGCGCTGATTGCCACATGTGTTGCCGCCGTTTCGGCTGCGGCTGCTTTACTCGCAGGGGGCTGCAACAGCCGCCGGCCGGTTGACCCGATCGTGGCCCTGACAAGTTCGCCGAGCCCGGAGGAGCAGCTGGGCGCCATCGAGATGCTCAGGGAGCAGGTGCCGCTTTCGGACGAGGCGAAGCGCGCGCTCCGGCGCACTACCTTTGCGCAGGGCTTCAACCTTGCCAATCGCGAGGCGGCGTTCGACCTGATGGTGAAGGAAGATCGCAAGGGTCTGCGCGAGGTGCTCGAGACAAACATCGTTCGCATGGAGTCGTTTGAGTATCGACGATGGATCATGGAGCAGATCGCCGCGCGCGGCATGAAGGACTACACCACGGTGTTGGTGAACTCTTGGGCGGGCGGAGTGCCGGCATGGGGCAATGACGATCGCAAGCGTCCGGAATATGAAGCGATGGCCGCGCTGTACGGAACCGACAAGGTGGGCGATGCACTGTTTGCGGTGATGATGGAAGCCAGCCCGGTGCGGCAGGCTGCGTTGCGCGCGCGCACATGGGAACTGCTGATGCGAATCGGCGAGCATGACCGGCTGAAGGAGTTGGTGAGTTCAACTGCGGTGCGTCCCGACGATGTCATGTTGAAGGACATCAAGCAACTTGTTGACGACTTGGGAATTCTTCCGGAGACGCGCGAAGAGTTGATTTGGCTTGGAAAGTTGCGGCAGTCTGCATCCCCGGCGTACTGGAAGATGGCCGGCGAGGCGCTGCGCGAAGTGCCCGCTGAGCAGAAAGTGAACTTTGAGTTGCGCGGCATTCCAGTAGCGATGGCGGCGCAACGCTATGCGCCGGACCTCTTAAAGAAGACCAAAGATCAGTTGTTTGACGACCTGATGGCGCGTCTGGCACTCCGCGACTCTGGCAAGCACAGCGCTGACTTCACAGGTTGGGATACCGGTAGCAATCGGAGCGAGCGACTTGGATCGCAACGCGCGGAGGTGAATTGGACTGACTTGGTTGCCTCCAACCTTGCGCTCAGCATGCTGGATGATCCAAAGGTATCGGCGCGCATCTTTGACATTGGCGACCGCGATCATCAAGATCGACGCACCGAGTACGGTGGGGTGGTGCGGATCAATGATGCTGGGCAATGGGAAGTGGTTGAGGTACGCCCGCGCGTCACTGGTAGTGACATTCGCTTTGAGGCACCACAGGAACTCTTCGACCAGGGATACACATCGCTGTTTCATTTCCATATGCATGCGCAGGAATTTGAGAATGGAACGTATGCCGGTCCGCACATGGGGGACTTTGGTTATGCCAATTCCACGCGCGCCAATTGCTTGGTATTCACGTTCATTCGTCGAGACACCATGAACGTGGACTACTACCGACATGGTCCGCTGGTGATCGATTTGGGTACGGTGCATCGGCCATGATGGGCGGTCACTCATGAAATCAAGGCGTGAACTTCCCAGTGGCCAGGCCATCAGCTTTGCCAAGATGCACGGACTTGGTAACGATTACGTCTACGTCGATGGCGCGCAACATCCCGTCGGCGATCCGCCCGCGCTTGCTCGTTGGGTGAGCGACCGGCATGTTGGTATCGGTAGCGATGGGCTCATCATGGTTGATCCGGTGACTCCCGGCGTTGCCGCTGATGTGCGCATGCGTATGTACAACGCGGACGGAAGCGAAGGGATGATGTGTGGCAACGGCATTCGTTGCGTGGCGAAATTTGCAGTCGACCGTGGTCTTTGTGATCGACAACCGTTGCGCGTGGAGACACGGCGCGGGGTGCTTGATGTGCATTGGATTCGCGGCGGGCATGATGGCACCGTGCATGAAGCGATGGTTTCAATGGGCGCACCCATCTTGGCAGCCGCGCGCATTCCGGCTTCCATTCCCGGCGTTTCGCTGTCGGCGGCAGTGGTTGACTTTGCGCTCCCGGATGAATTCTGGACGCTCGCGGGTGCCCCGGTTGGATGGCAAGAAGCGTGCGGGCTTGATCCGCGCATGACCTTGGTGTCCATGGGAAATCCGCACGCGGTGCTGTGGTGCGCGGATGTTGCGCGCGTGCCCCTTGAACAAGTGGGCCCGTTCATGGAACGGCACGCATGGTTTCCAGAGCGAATCAATGTGCACTTTGTGCAGGTGTTGAACGCCACCGGCATGGCCGAAGTGCGCATGCGAACGTGGGAGCGCGGCAGCGGCGCCACGCAAGCGTGCGGTACCGGTGCAAGCGCGGTGTGTGTTGCCGGCGTCATGACCGGCAGAACATGTTCGCCAGTGCGAGCGCATTTGCCCGGCGGGGACCTGTTACTGGAGTGGGAAGGCGGCGAGTCAAGCGTGCAGATGACCGGACCGGCGGTTGAAGTGTTCGAAGGAACGCTTGATCTTGCGGCGCAACCACAGGAGCGCGAACGATGAGTATGAACGACCTGGAGCGTGATGTGTGCAGCCGCATTGCAGCGTGGCAGCAACGCATGGTGGATGAATTGACGGCGTGGGTGGCGATTCCAACGGGGCGCGGTCATGCGACTGGCTTGCATGGCCAGCGTGCCGCGCTCGCGCATCGATTGCGACAGTTGGGCGCAGTGACGCGCGACATCACCTGTGAACGTCGTCCCGATTGGATCGATCCGCCGTGGGAAAGTACTCATGCAGCCGACGGGGTGGACATTCTTGCAGCGGAGCACGCGGGTGCAGGACCGCGCCTTCTGTTGAGTGGTCACTTTGACACCGTGCATGATCCGCACGGGTCGTTCCGTGAATTGCGCTCCATCGGCGGTGGGCGAGCCACCGGTCCTGGTGCGGCGGACATGAAGGGCGGGCTGGTGATTGCGCTTGCAGCGCTTGAAGCGATTCGTGATGCTGGACATGCGCTGGCATGGACATTTGTCCTGGTTCCCGATGAAGAGACGGGGAGTTACGGATCGGCAGCGGCGCTGCGATCATTAGCTCCGGGGCACGCGGCAGGGTTTGTATTTGAGCCTGCCGGTGAGGGCGATTCACTGATCGTGGAACGCATGGGTGCTGCGCAGTTCCGCATTGATGCATTTGGACGCGCGGCGCATGTTGGCCGCGATTACGCCAAGGGCTGCAGCGCCGTGCGTGCGCTCTGCGAAAGCGTGGGTCGGGCCGAGGCATTGGCTGATCCGGCCGCTGGTCGCATTGTGAACATTGGGCCGTTGCAGGGTGGGGCGGTGACAAACATTGTGCCAGATCATGCTTCGGCTTGGGGAAACATGCGCTTCACATCGGGTGCTGAGGAGGCGCACATTGCCAGTGGGTTGGACGCGCTGGCGTGCGGGGCCGACGGTGAGGTTCCGCGGGTTCGGGTGCGGCAGATTGCGGGCCGACCAGCGAAGCCGTTGACGCCAGAAGTGGAACGCCTGGCGCAGCTTGTGCGCGGCGCAAGCGAGGACCTCGGAAGACCGCTGCCGTTTGGGCGAACCGGCGGAGTGTGCGATGGCAACAACTTGCAGGCGGCTGGGTTGCCAACACTGGACACGCTGGGAGTGCGTGGCGGCAATCTGCACCGCGAGGATGAATGGGTGGATCTGGACGGGATGGTTGACCGCGCGCAGTTAGTGGCGCTGTCTTTACTGCGCACAGCGGCCTCGGTCGCATCTACGATGCGCGCATGACTGACGCGATCGCTCCACTTTCAAGCCCACTCGCCGTTGATTCGGAGGTGACTCAGCACATTCAGGCGATTGTCGCGCGTGTGCAACGCGCGCAACAGGCACTGACCGGTGCGCGTGCCGCTGATCCAGCGCTCAAGGATTCCTTTGCTGCTGCAATGAAGCGGACTGCCGCGGTGCGCGGTCGTGGACCCATCATGCCGTATCTGGGAACCGGGCTTGGCAACGGGCCGCTGGTAGAGCTACTTGATGGCAGTGTGAAGTGGGACATGTTGAACGGGATTGGCGTACACATGTTTGGCCACAGCGATCCGCGCATGACCGCTGCTGCATTACGGGCCGGGCTTTCTGACCTGTGCATGCAAGGCAATCTCACCAGCAACCAAGACAGTGTTGCGTTTGCTGAGCTGCTTGTTGCAGAAGCGAAGCGCAATAGTCGTATGGAGCACTGCTTTGTCAGTAATTCGGGTTGCATGGTGAATGAAGCAGCGCTCAAAGTGTGCATGCAGAAGACCGGCGGTGCACCGCGCATTCTTGCGTTCCAAGATTGCTTCATGGGTCGATCAATCACCATGAGTCAAATTGGTGACACCGCGGCGTATCGGCAGGGTCTGCCGCTTTCCACGCTGGTGGATTACATGCCGTTCTATGACCCACTCATGGGTCCGCGTTGTACGGATATGGCAGTGTGGCACTTGAAGCAATACATCCACCGTTATCCGGGGCAGCACGCGTGCTTCGTGATGGAATTGGTGCAGGGCGAGGGCGGATTTAATGTTGCGCCGCGTGGGTTCCTGTTGGCACTGATGGAGACATGCAAGGCCGCAGGCATTCCAGTGTGGGATGATGAAGTGCAGAGCTTTGGCCGGACCGAAAGCATGTTCTGCTTTGAGCAACTTGGACTTGGCGAATACATTGACGTGGTGACCATCGGCAAGATGAGTCAGGCGTGCGCGTGCCTCTTTGCGCCGGAGATGAACCCCAAGCCTGGACTGTTGAGCGGGACATTCACAGCCAGCACATCGGCATTGCAAGTTGGTATGGAAGCGTTGCGGCTCATGCGCGATGGTGGCTACTACGGAACGGACGGCCGCAACGCGAAGTTGCACGCGGCGTTCCGTACGCATGCTGCCAAACTCGTGGCGCGACATCCGGAGTGGTTCACTCCTATGTCGGATGCATTTGGGCGCACCAGTACCGAGTACATGGGTGGCACGGGTGGGATGTGCCGATTGACGCCATTCGGGGGTGACAAGGACCGAATCATGAAGCTACTGCAGGCGATGTTTGAGGACGGTGTGATGGCCTTCTACTGCGGGCACGGTCCGTACCACGTGCGGATGCTGCCGCCGGTTGGCGTGATGACCCCCGAGCAGTGGGGGCCGGTATTTGAGGTGATCGAGCGCTCTATGGCGCGCACGGCGTGACATTCTCGGACATCAAAACAGGCTCCGGAAGGGCCTCAATTGTGCCGATAGTGGAGTTCTGATGTTTGTGATTCGCCAAGCCATGCCTGATGACGTGCCCACGCTCCTGAAACTGGCGCGCATGGTGCATTTCATCAATCTGCCGGCTGACAAAGACATCATCACATCCAAGGTCAGCCGGAGTCGGCGCAGCTTTGCTGGTGATGTGTCCGACGACCGGCAGCGGCAATTCATGTTTGTCCTTGAGGACAGCGAGACTGGTGGCGTCATTGGCACCAGTTCATTGATTTGTCGAATCGGCTGGGAGGGTTGGCCGCAGATTTTCCTACAGGTGCGACGTCGTGAGCACTTCAGCCGTGACTTGAACACCGGCGCAGTGCATATGACCATTCAAGTCATGACTGATGAAACTGGACCAAGCGAACTGGGTGGGTTGATTCTTGCGCCCGGGTACCGCGGTCACCGTGAAAAACTCGGATCGCTCCTTTCGCTGGTGCGCTTCCACTTTCTGGGTCTCCACCGAGCGATGTTCCAAGACCGCATTCTGGCAGAACTGATGGGACCACTCACGCCGGACAGTCAGACGTTGTTCTGGGAATTCTTTGGGCGACGATTCATCAACCTGAGTTACACCGAGGCTGATGCATTCTGTCAGCACAGCAAAGAATTCATGACCAGTCTTCTTCCCAAGGAAGAGATTTACGCGAGCACCTTGCCGCCGGAAGCGCGCAATTTGATCGGTAAGGTCGGCGAGGAAACTCGTCCGGCTCGATCCATGCTTGAAAAGCAAGGCTTTGCCTATCACGACCGGTGCGATCCATTTGACGGCGGCCCGTATTTGGAGGCAGCGGTCGACAGCATTCCATTGGTTTCGGCAACTTCTCAAGCGACGCTGGTTGCTGGTGATGAGCGGCTCGATCGCGTTGGATTTGTGAGCTGTGCGGCCAATCGTGGCCTGGGATTCCGAGCAACACGCGGCGCCTATGCACTTGATGGCAAGCACATTCGGCTAGCGAAGGTAACGGCCGACGCTATCGGTGCGGCTGTTGGCGATGTCATTGGGGTGACCGCGCTCGAGCAAGGCGCATGACCGCGGCGAATGAAATTTTTTCTGTTGATCCAGCGCGGCCATCCGTTGAGGTCGGTCGGTTTCGCATTGAAGTGGGCGCAGTGGGTGCCGCCGTACAAGCGGCGCGTTCGGCATTTCCAGAATGGAGTGCGCGAACGCCCGATGAACGCGCGGAGGTATTGCGCGCATGGGCAGCAGTCACGGTTCGTCACGCGGAGCGTATTGCCGCGCTACTGACTCGTGAAACGGGAAAGACGATGGCTGAAGCGCGCCAAGAAGCGGCGCTGCTGGCGGATAAAGTCAATGTGACTCTGGAAGATCGCGTGCGTGCGCGCATTACGGGCTATCAGATTCCGGCCTCTGCCACTCGGTCCAACAATTGTTCGTACCGGCCGTACGGCGTGATGGCGGTGATCGGACCGTTCAACTTCCCAGCGCATTTGCCGAACGGGCATTGGGTTCCGGCGCTGTACGCGGGAAATACGGTGGTTTTTAAGCCAAGTGAGAAGACCCCCGCGGTCGGCGCGCTACTGACTGAGTTGATGAACGAAGCGGGCATGCCTGCTGGCGTATTCAATACGGTGCAGGGGCGCGGGGACGTGGCTGCCGCGCTGGTGGCCCATGCGGATGTCGACGGAGTGCTCTTCACTGGAAGTTGGCCAGTTGGTCGTCGCATCATGGAAGCCAACCTCGACCGCCCTGGTCGTATGGTGGCGCTAGAGATGGGTGGCAGTAATGCAGCCATCGTCATGGATGATGCGGACCTGCGGCAAGCAGTCATTGAGTGCGTGCGCTGTGCATTCATCAGTACCGGACAACGTTGCACGTGCACGCGGCGAATCATCGTCCATCATGCAGTGGCTGATCGATTCATTGCTGCATTTCTTGAGTGCGCGCGCACCATCACAGTGGCGCCTGGCGACGCAGATCCTGCGCCGTTCATGGGCCCACTGGTGAGTCGCGAGGCGCGCGATGCAACCGTTGCGTTTCAAGAGGAGTGCAGGGTGCGCGGTGAGCAAGTATTGCTGGCAGCGCGCGCGTTCGGAACGGGAATTGCAGCGGACGCATCGCAGCACGGGGTCTCCAACGAAGGCTGGTTTGCAACGCCCGGCGTATTGCTTGCGCCTCGCTTTGAATTGGCAACGGACCGCGAGGTGTTTGGCCCAGTAGTCAGAATTTCCATCGCTGATGGTTTGGATGACGCGATTTCACAGGCAAATGCAACGGAATTCGGCCTTGCAGCCAGCGTCTTCACGCAGCAACCCGCGGTCATTCGTGCCGCCATGGATCGGCTACGCGCTGGATGCATCAATATCAATTGCGGCACCGCGGGTGCGAGCGGGAAGCTGCCATTTGGTGGACTTGGTCGGAGCGGGAATCTTCGACCAGCGGGTGCCGCGATGATTGATTCATGTGCTTACCCAATAGCCTCCATGGTTGAGAGTGGTGACGCTGTTACCATTCCCGCTGGAATGACTGCGCCTGAGCGCGTCTGACCAGCAAGCCCTCACGCCATGACGCACACTCCAGCCCCCCACTACGCGATCATTGTTCCGGCATGGAACGAGGAAGCGATCATTGCGCAGACGGTTGGTCAACTGCGAACGATTGCAGAGAATCTTGGTCGGCCCTATGAGTTGCTGGTGGTGGATGATGCCAGTAGCGATCGCACTGCCGCTTTAGCCGTCGCTGCAGGTGCGCGCGTGGTCCGTGTGGAGAAGCGGCAGATTGCGGCGGTTCGCAATGCGGGCGGACACGCAACCACTGCGCCGTACCTGATTTTTGTTGATGCAGATACGTGGCTCCCAGAAACAGTGCTTCGTCATGCGCTTCGTGAACTTGACCGCGGTGCAGTGGGTGGTGGCTCGCGGGTGGCATTTGATGGTCGCGGCGGCCCAATTTCCGAGGCATTCTTTGCAGCATTTAAGGTGCTTTGGTACGCGCAAGAGCTTGCCGCTGGTTGCTTCATTTTCATGCGCCGCGATGCGTTTATTGCGCTCAATGGATTTGACGAGCAGTGGTTCGCGGGCGAGGAATATTGGATGAGTAAAGCGCTCAAGGAGCGCGGTCGATTTGCATTTCTTTCGGAAGAGGTCGTTAGCAGCGCGCGCAAGCAACGAGCTGGAGCGGGGCCGCGCATGATGCTGACGCTCCTGGCGCTCACCATTTGGTTTTCACTTGGTCGTCACAAGCCGCTGCAGTCCCGTGCAAAGCTCGCCTTCTGGTACGACGGCAAGCGCGAAGGCAAACCCATCGACCTCGGGTAAGTGTTCGGGCGCTTACGAATCCTTGCGCCGTGAAGTCCACGCGGCAGCCAGTGCCACCACAATGGCAAACAGCGCAATAGTCAGCGCCATGGCACGGCCGGACATGCCGGTCGCAGGTGCGGGCTGATCATTGATCGTCTCGCCGAACGCACTGTCCGTCACCACCACCGCAAGTGGCGCCGCGTTGGTGAGATTCAGCGCGGCAGCGGGGGTCTTGCAGGCCTGCAGTGCGGGATCTCCGTAGAGGACGGCGGAGAGCGCGAGCAATGCGCGGTCTTCTTTGGCAGTTGGCATCCATGACACCACGTCGCCCGCAGCACGTGCCCAGTACGTGCGTCGCTCGCTCTCAATGACGATTCCAAGCGGCGTGCCTTGTGCGAGTTGCCGCGGGATGTTCACCATCGACTCGAGCGCGGGCGCTACCGGGGAAGCACTGATGTCCGCGGTGAATCCGGCGATCGCCGCAGCTTGCTTCCAAGCCATGAGATCCGCGATGTCGGGGCTACTGGGTCGCGCAAAGTTTGGCGTGAAAGCAACCAGAATCGATGCAGGAGGCGACGCTGGCATCGGTCGTGCGTCGGTTGAAGCCGGCGCCGTGGCAGCAACTGTCGCCGAAGTAGCAATCGGTGCAGGCGCGCCGCTCGCCGCTGCTGGTCGAACGAGCCACCGAATGCCGCGCGCTGGGCCACCATCGTTGAGCGCTGCATAGGTCGGGCCGGCGGCTACCACGAGAGAGGCAACGGGATTCCCCGCGGCTCCTTGCCACGCGGGCATGAAGTCGCGCGGCGAACTATCGCAACTTCCGCCTTCGCCGTAGAGCGATGCGCTCCATCCGGAGTCTTGCAGTTGTCTTCGTGCGGAGGCCATCGGCCACGCATACGCAGTTCCGCTTGCGCCGAGAACAGCGGTGCCGTTGGCTGCTTGGCTGTTGCGATCGTGTTCAAGTGTGGCTTGCGCGGCCAGCGACACAATTTTTGTGTCATCAAATGGCAAGCGTCCAACCGTGCGGAGCGCGGGTTCACTGAGTGCCGCTTGCCAGCCGATCACTGGCTCGACCGCTTTGCCAACTTCAAGGTTCGTAGTCAGTAGCCAATCAGTAGAGATTGGTTGCTTGACCCCTGCAAAGTTCCATGGCCCCATGGAAATGGCTTCCGGCGAGCCAATCACCAGCACTTGGTCGGTTGTTGGGCCGTCAGTTGTCCGATCACCACCGTCGGCTGCTGCGCCGGCGGACGGCGTGACGCTCCCTGACGCTTTCGCCAGCCGGGCGCGCACTGCTGCCAACCGCGTCTCTGCAGTTCCTTCAGCCGGGTCAAACTCGATCACTTCAACAGTAAATCGCGTGGCACGCGCAGCGATCAGCGCCTTCACTTCTGGCAATTCTCGAACGCCTTTCGGCGCCACCAATGTCCAGTGCGTTGGCGTGGACGTGCGCGTCAATTCCGCGCTGGGTGCCACTGATGAGCAGCCTGCAAGAAGCGCGACCGGCGCGGCAATACCAGCAACTGCCAGAAACTCAGCCTTGCGACGCAACAATCAGGAATCCGTCCCGATTTGCGCGTCGAGCCATGCTGGAACAGCGTCGATGGCGAGTTTCTCTTGCTGCTGCGTATCGCGATGGCGCACGGTGACGGTTTGTGCTGTCAACGATTCGCTGTCGATGGTGATGCAGAACGGAGTTCCTGCTTCGTCCATGCGTGCGTAGCGCTTGCCGATCGATTGCTTCTCGTCGAACTCCACCACGTGCTTCTTGCGCAGCGTGCGGAAGAGTTTCTCGCCGATCTCTGGCATGCCGTCCTTGTTGACCAGCGGGAAGATGCCCGCCTTCACCGGTGCCATGCGCGGATTGAACTTCATGAACACGCCACTTGGGCGGCTTGGATCCGGCGTGTACGCCTCGCACAGCAGGGCGAGCGTTCCGCGGTCAGCACCTGCCGATGGCTCGATGACGTGCGGGAAGTAGCGCTCGTTGCGCGCTTGGTCAAAGTGCTTCGCCTTGTCGTTCTTACCGCTGGCAGTGGCATGCGCGCGCAAGTCGAAATCTGATCGATGCGCAACGCCTTCTAACTCGCCGTAGCCGGGAGCTGTGAATGGGAACCGGTATTCAATGTCACTGGTACCGGCGCCTTCCTTGGCGTAGTGGGCAAGTTCATCGCGGTCATGCTCGCGTAGTTGCAGATTGGCACTGGTGAGACCAATCGACTGCCACCAACTGAAGCGCCAGTCACGCCACCACGCGTACCACGTGGCGGCCTCGCTTGGATGAATGAAGAACTCAATCTCCATTTGTTCAAATTCCCGGCTGCGGAACGTGAAATTGCGCGGGGTGACTTCATTGCGGAATGCCTTGCCGATCTGCGCAATACCGAACGGAATCTTGACCCGGGTGGAGTCCATGACGTTCTGGAAATTGACAAAGATGCCTTGCGCAGTTTCTGGGCGGAGATAGGAATAATTTCCTGGATCCTCAACTGCACCAACAAGCGTCTTGAACATCAAGTTGAACTGCCGCGGCTCGGTGAGCGTTCCAACTTCGGTGGCATCTGGGCCAACGATGCGCGCGCGCTCGTCAGCGGGCACGGTTGGGTACGGGCGCACGATGTGTCGAGCGGCATCAAGTGCTTCGCGCTTCTCATACTTGCAGATTCCCTTGATCGCCTTGGCGCGACCAGCGTCATCGCCTTCAACAAATGCCCAGAGGCGCGCTCCAGCTTCAACGGCGCCAAGAACCACCAAGTGATCTGCGCGATAGCGCTGCTTGGTCTCGCGGCAATCCACCATCGGGTCACTGAATCCGCCCACGTGGCCGGACGCCTCCCACACCTTGGGGTTCATGATGATGGTGCAGTCGAGGCCAACGACATCGATGGGCTCGCCGTGCGGTCCGATCAGTTCGCGCTGCACAACGTCTTGCCACCATGCGTTCTTCAGGTTGCGCTTCAGTTCCGTGCCCAGCGGGCCGTAATCCCAGAAGCCGTTGATGCCGCCGTAAATTTCACTTGACTGAAACACAAAGCCGCGGCGCCGGCACAGGGCAACAATCTGCTCCATGGTCTTGGCAGGAACTTCGGGCGCGGGGGAATTGGCAGCGGGGGAGTCAGACATGGGGCGGCCATTGTAGGAAATGCACGCCTTGTCCGGACTACCATCGCCGA
>JBDKKN010000152.1:0-42553 GCA_039796075.1 Planctomycetota bacterium
CTTCGGCGGCTGCACTGCAGATCATGAAGTTCACAAGTTTCACCACTGGGCCGACATCATCAGTGGCGTCGAAGCCCATCATCTCCTCGACGCGCTTCTCCTGCAGCTGATAGTCAGCCTCATCGGTGCCATCGAACAGATCAGCAACCAATTCCTCGGCTTGCTTGTTGACATTCTCGGCAGCGCGGGTTGGATCACTGAGCAGCGCATCAATGCTCTCATCCGGAGACGCGACGAACCGGACTTTGAATCCAGTCTCGCGGGCAATGAGTTCTTCTACGAAGTAATTCTGCGGATCAGCAGTAGCAACTACCAGTTCGGTACCAGCGAGGAACAGCGCGCAGACGCGGTGCTCCTTGCGCATATTTTCCGGAATGAGCGCCATGGCGCCTTCTTCGAACAGGGCGGCCGGTTCCATGACAAACTCAACGCCGCGATTCTTGGCAACCGCTTGCAGCAGAACTGTCTTGTCGACCAAGCCCATTTGAATCAGGACTTCGCCCAAGAGCAAACGTTGGCCACCTTTGACCTGCGCCGCGAGGGCTTGGCGAAGTTGATCGGTACTGAGCGTTCCGTCCTCAATCAAAATCTGTCCGAGTGGCGGGAGCGTGGAGAGTTCGATGTTGTGCGGACGACTGAGCGCCTGGTCGCGCTGCATTCCGTGTCCGCCATGATCGCCTCCGTGATTCACTTCCGTGTTCCCTTCGTGGACTTATCCGAAGCGCGCCCAGTGGACGCGTAGCCAAGTTCTGCCCGTCGTCCGCCCTCACGGAGAACCACACGGCGCTCCTGGATCTCTTCGACGACGAAGTGATGCCCTTCACTGTCGGTTACTTCATCGCCAACCGCAACGGTTTCCTCCCCGATTACTGCAAATTCACCGGCGATTATTGCCCGAAGGTGGAGACCGGCAGGGGCGGGTGCCCCGGTTGCTACGCCGGCGCTGGGTGCTGCACCTGGGACCGCGTCCGCGTTGATAAAGAACGGCCGGAACGGATCGCGGACGGGGCGTGACTCCAGCACAAGCTCCACGCGCTGTCGTGCGGCAAGCACGGGCACCGGAGCGCTGCTAGCGGCAGCATCCACGCGAACTACTGCTGCAGCACTGGCGCGGGCTGGCTTGAACATGGATTTCGCACCCAGTGCTGCCACAGTGAGTGCAGTAGCAGCAAGCAAGAAGCCAAACTGCTTCGGCTGTACACCCAAGCGGTTACACAGTTCATGCCAACGGACTGCGAGTGGAGCACTCATCGGCGAGCCTCCTGCGCGGGTGCGTTGGCAGTTGCTGGCTGTTCAAACCACTCTTCAAAGACGATGGTGGCGCGCACGACAAAGTTGCCAGAGGCAGCTTGCTCGAGCGCAGTGCTCATGACCACAATTTCCACGGAACGCGGGGTAACCAGTTGGTTCACGCCCTCTGCTGCATCCAGCACGCCGAAGATTGATTCGAATGAGGCAGACATGTCCACGGTGACGTCGCGGCGAAGCACGGGGCTTCCAATGGCAACGCCGTCTACCTGCACCAGCGCGCTGGTTCGAATGGACTGCTCGCGCACCACGGTGCCATCGGTCGGACGAGTAATGGTGGAGAGCAGATGGTCGCGATCCGTGCCTTCGGCGAGCGGCCGGCAGCGGCGGTTGTATTCATCACGAAGGCCAGCAACATTGCGCTCTAAGAGTTGCAGATTGTTCTTCTGATTGAGGTTCTCATTGCTCACCGCCTCCAGGCGTTGCGCCTCATCCTGCATGCGAAGAGCGCGCGAGTAATTTGGAATCACAAAGAGCGCAGTGATCATGATGGCCACGATCACCGGCGCAATCCCCCAAATCACCGTTTCGCGGTCGAAGCGCTCACGGATATGCAGGTTCGCAAATCGCAGGGTGCTCACTTTGAGCCTCCTTTGGCAACAGATGCGACTGGGCTTCCGCCGGGGCGCACATACTGAACATCAAGGTCAATGCGGCAATTCACGGCAAACTCCTGGATACGACCGCGAGCAATGTCGGTCGGCTTGTTTTCAGAAACGGTCACTGCAGAGAACGGCTTGGTGTTCGCAAGCTTGCGTTCAAATTCGTAGAGATCGGCGTTGTCCTGTGCGTACCCACGGATGGTGATTTCCATCCAACGGGAGGGAGCAGGGGTCCGAACATTGCCAGCGCCACCTGCTGCCACTGCGAGTTTGGAATTAGCAGGCGCATGAGGAGATCCGTCGGCGCCCTTGCCCGCGGCGGATTCCTTCACTTCCATGCGCAACATGGAAAGGCTGGTACGGTCCGGCATGAGATTGGTGATAGTGGCAACGATGTCGCTTTGCTCCACAGGGAGGGCAAGGCGGTCATAGACGCTGAGATAGCGATGTAACTCGCGCTGCTCGCTGGCCAAGCGATCAATGACATCATCAACCTTGGTGGCATTGGTCGTGAGTGCAAGTGAAACGCCGCGATGCGCTTCCGCTTCATGGAAGCGATTCCAGGAGTGGCATGCAACGCCGACAACCACTGAGCCGAGAAGCCCAAGTAGCAGCATGCTGCGTCGGCGCGACGTTGCCAACACTCCACGGCGGCGCACATCCCGCGGGAGGAAGTCGACAATGAACTCGGCCGAGACAGTGCTCACGCAGCAGCTCCTGCAGCAGTAGTGCGAGTGGAAGATTCACTTCGGGTCAGCAACTTTGGCTCGGGATCAAGAGTGATGACGCCGCTTGTACTCGTCCGTGGAGTGGTGCGGCCACCGAATGCGGTACGGTTGCTGCGCTGGGGGACAACCTCAGCAGGAGCACGCACGTTGCGCAGGAGGGCGGGCAATTCACTGCAAGCTGCACCGATCGCAGCAACCCAGGCGTTGCCGTGAACGCACGCTTCCGGTTCACGAATCATGCGAATGGGCATCGCCAGCGAAGAGCGAACGCCGCAGACACTCTCAATGGTTGCTGCCGCTTGTGGATCGGTAGCAGCGGGCCCGGTCAGAACGATTTCCTTTGGATACCAACCGCCAGCGCTGTGTTCAACATGGCGCAGGCAGCGCAGGGTTTCCTCAGCAAGCGCGCACCAGCGCCACGCGGTTCCCTGGTCATCTGCTCCGTCGGAACCCATGCTGATGGTGCCAGTGTCATTGCCATACAGCGTGCGACCGGCATGAGTGCGGCGATGAATGGTCATGCCAATTGGAGCCCAGTCACCACGGATCGCACGCATAAATGAAAGTGCGCCGTCGCGAAGCAGGACCAGTGTGGCAATACGATCTTCCAGATGCAACATCGCAAAGTCGCGCGATTCTGCAGGATCAGCGCACTCACTGGTGCGCTGCCGAGTGATAGTCCGTAGCGCAGCCAGCGCGGCGTGTTCAATGCGAAACGCAGAGGTGTCATTGGTAGACACCACCGCCGAAGCCGCATTCACGGTTTGCCGCGGAATAGCCATCATCAGCACTTCATTGCTGCCGCCAGCGGTACCGCCAAGGCGGAAGTGTCCGATCACCGAGCTGTCTCCGTCAATACCAAATCGATCAATGGCTTCAAAGCGAACGCTTTCCGTCAATTCCTGGTCGGTCATGGCGGGAAGGCGCGCAATGTCGGTCTGAAACAATTCGGCGGGGAGCGTAGCGGTGACGCGCTGGCCGGAGAATCCGATTCCAACAATCGTCTCATGGATTCGCTGCGTCATTGCCGCTGAATCCAGGCGGAGCCCATTACCCTCAAAGATTGAGCCAGCGATCTCAGCAGCCGCGGTGCACTTGTACTCAGTACCTGCGGATGCAAGTTGCAAGAGGCGCATGCTCGATCGACCGAAGTCGGCTGCGATCGGCGCAGCGGATCGATTCCGTTGCATCCAGCCGCCGCGACCCTTGTTGAACATTGGTAATCCAAACATCGTGGTGCCTCCTGTTACTCGTTCGTATCGGAAAAGAGGCGCCGGCACTTCTGCCGACGCCTCTTGATTTCTTACAATTGGCGCTTCAGTGTCCGATTACGGCTGCGGGCTGAACTTGCGGGTCGTGCCGCTCCACGTCCAACCCTTGGTGGCGTCAACCTGATTGGCCAGATCTGCATCCGAGCAATAGCCGGCGGTCACGAGCGGTGCGAGTGTCGTAGCAGCCGTATAGACGCCGCCGTCCGTGAGGGTAATACTGGCGCCAGCTGGCTGGAACTGATTGAGTCGCGTCACCATGGTGGTGATCTGACCACCGCGTGCATCAGCGGCTTCCAGGTTGGCATCATCGAGAGCACCAGTCACTGATGGAACGACCAGCGCTGCCAGCACGCCGATGATCACTACAACGATCAGGATTTCGATAAGCGTAAAGCCCTTGCGGAGCGTGGTCATCTTCTTGCTGTTTGTGTTGTTCGTCATGGTGAGAACTCCTTGGTTTGCTAGCTGGATCGATCTTTCAGTGATCCGCATCCGGGCAACTCTGCCTGAATCAGTCACATCAACACTCTCGGAAACAAAGGGGGGGTGCTGCAATCAATGCACGCGGAAAACATGAAATTTCCTTAATCCCAAGGTCCGAAAGCCCGATTGGGCTTTGCAGAGGCAGATTTGTATTGGAAGTTCTTACCGCGGAGATCAGTACTTATGACCAATCAACCAGCACAACCCACGCCAGCACCCAAGCCAGAGCACATTGGCTGGCAAGTCTCGATGCGACGCCCGCGCGGGTTCACACTACTTGAGGCACTCATCGCCTCCATCATTGTTTCGATGGTGGCTGCAACTGCATCCATGTCTGTAGCAGTCGGCTCATCGATCGAACAGCAGAATCGACTCTCGGTGCTGGCGATGCAGGCCGCTGAACTACAAATGAGTTCGGTACTTGAGCAGTCATATGAAACCATGAACACGTTGGCTGGCACCGAAGCGGTTGGCCAGTTGCTGGCGCCGCAGCGTCCCGGTGCGACGGTGCGCGAGCCCTTACCAGCAACATTTTCAGAGCTTTCACGCGTGACCACGATTGTCACTGAGAATCGCACGCTAACCCAGTACAACAACTACACAGTGTCCGGGAAGCGAATAGATATCACCGTGATTGGACCAAATGGATTGACACTCGCACGTTTGGTGCGATTCCGTGGGGCGGATCCAACAACATGATCCGGCAACAGACCCGTTGCAGTACTCGTCGCAAGGGCTTCACATTGGTGGAGCTCTTGGTGTCGATTACTATTACTGCCATCATTGCGGCCTCCGTGGCTGCGACGGTGTCAGCGGTGGCAGTGGGAATGCAAGGTCAGGATGATGCAGCGCAAGAGGTAGCACGCCTAGCGCGTGGTCAAGCGCGTATCGCGGACCATCTGTTCCGGGCGCGAATGATTCTTTCGCAGTCAACCACCGTGGCAACGCTATGGCTTCCTTCTGAGACGTTTGACGGCTCACCGACCAACGCCACCGAGTACGACACGATCCACGGCAACGAACTGCGCTGGTATGTGGTGGATCGAACCAACCGCGTTATCAGCATGCAGCGGGTCAGTAACACTCTCAATCGCACGGTGTATCCGCTCGCCACCAATTGGGCAGCCCTGCGAACGACGCTTGCGGCCTCCGGGTCACTGGTTACCACCACTGTCCTGGAGGGGGTGTTGGAGGCCACATTTCGCTTTACTTCCTTTAATCCATGCGCAGACCGGCGATTGGTATTGGACATTCAACTTGATGACGACCACGGCGGAATGAACTTTGAACTTGGCGGAATCATCGACGCGCTGCAGCGGCATTCGGACTGTCAGTGAACACTCCATGAACCACCACGCTTTCCAACCTCCATTTCCGCGCCGCCGCCGCGATCGCTCGGTGGCGGCTCAGTGCAACACTGGGAAGGGAATGGGGCGCGGTGCCGCGCTCATGTTGGCGCTGTTCGCGATGATGGTGGTTGGTACTACGACGCTTTCCTACGTGGCCAGTCGTGAAACATCCTCGTCCATTGCGGCCAACGCGCAGCTGGCAGCCGATGCGCGCACGCTTGCCTCATCGGGCATGTCCATTGCCAAGGGCATTCTTCGCTCCAGCGAGACCATTTGGCGTCGTAATCATGTGGGCGGTGTGCTTCTCAACAACTATTCGCTTGATGGTGGAACAGTCACCGTTCGTTTGGTGGACATTGTCAAGCGCGCTAATCCAGCCAATGGTGGCAACATCTTTCCTGATGATGCCACTACCGAAGTGGAGGTCACCGTCAGCAGTACGCGCGGTGGTGCCACTTGGAATTCGGTAGCGAATATGAGCATTCCCAGCGTGGTGAAGGGCGAATACGCCATCTTTGCCAACAAGATCATGATTGTGGATGGCTCAAACAATTTCATTGGTCGTTGGCCAAATGCGCCGATGAGCGCACAAAAGCTGCGCGTCAATATCGGCACGCAGGCCGACCTGGCCTTCTTGAGCAACATCTACCCCTGGTTCGGAAGCGGCGTCTGGCTGCAGGGCGGTTGTCGCTTTGAGTCAGAGGTGGCGGGTTCAACGCCCTCGGACCCGGATTCCATGAAGGCCACATGGATTTACTATCCGTATTCTGCCACCGGCCTGATCGTGCAAGGCGCAAAGGCCAGTTCCGTTGCCGCGAAGCGCATGGATCCACTGGACTCCATCCGCATGGTCAATCCGCCCGCTCCACCGGCAGTTGGTGGTACCTACACCAACTACACCAACAACTACATCTTGACGGGCGGCAGTTACAGCCTGAACTCATTCCGAGTCCGCGCGGTGTTCCTTCCGCAGTTGTTCACCAAGAACTTTGAAGTGCGCAGTGGAGCCACGGTCACTTTGAATACCGGCACCTATGAGGTGTACGGTTCATGGATTCTGCGCGATTCGCGCATCATCATCAATGGCGATGTGAAGTTTGTGATCAATCCAAACTTGGCATTGACGGGTTTGGACTGGCAGAATTCTTCCGTGGAAATCAATCCAAACAGCACCTTTGAAATCTACAACGGGTATTCAATGGATGTGCGCAACTGCTGGGTTGGACCGCGCAAGCAGTACATTTGCAATAGTGTTGCCATTGATGGCGACCCGCACAAGAAGAATTGGTTCGCGCAGTTCACCTCCGATGACTGCTATCCGGTAGCGCCAACTTCACCGCAGTACATGGAGCCGTGGCGCGTTCGCGTGTATCCGATGCGGCAGTTCCTCTCCAGCTTCTTCCTCTGGGATATCCGCGATACTTCCATTGTTGGTTCGCTGTTCCTACCAACCAACCCGATCCGCCTCTTTGGGCGCACGCAGGTGTACGGGCGTGTAGCAGCCAATCACTTGTTGATCTATGACACTGCCAGTTTTTTCTATGACCACGCGCTCGACTTGGTGACTGGGTTTACCGAGGGCCGAGCGCCGTCGCGCGGTGGCGATCCGGAGGACATGTTCCCTTCGCGCATCGTCTCGTACGGATTTAATGCGGAGGCAGCTCGATGATGAATCGTGGCCTTCGTGCCTTTACGCTCATTGAGATGCTCATCACCGCGGCCATCGTGAGCGTGATGGCAGGATTGGCGATAGACATGTTTGGTGGCAGCCGATTTGAGCGTGTCGACGCTGGCGTTCGTCTACTTGAGGCTGATCTTGGGTATGCACGCAGCGTTGCGCTTTCCACGCCCGCTGATCCGGTGTTGCTGCGTATCGCTGCGAATGGCGGCAGCTACCACCTTGCACACACGAGTGCGCCTGACACTGCACTGACCGGCCCGAACGGTCCTTTGCGCACCACGTTTGGCAGTGGCAGGGCAGAGGTAGCCGCTGGACTGTTGATTACTTCAAGCGCCTCGCGAGACATCACCTTTGGTCCGTTTGGCGGCGTGATGGACCCAGTCCCAACAGTCTTTGTGTCTACTTCCGACGGTCCGGAGCGGGCGCGCATAGTTCTCGACCCCTTCACCGGGGACTTGACGGTTACTTATCAGTCACCTTGATGATCGACAAGAGTTCGGACCCCATGAAGGCCGATCACTTCTGAAGAGGCGCCTGATTCCAGGTCAGAGCGTCGGCGTGATGTTTCGCCAGATGGAGCGCACTTATGGCAACACCGAACGACAACACCTCAGCAACATCTCCCCTTGCGCGATCGGCGTGGTGTGCGGCAATCGGCACCACACTTGTGGTTGCATCCATTGCGCGCGCGCAGTCCTCCGCATCCGGGGCAGGTGGAAGCGCGCCCAGCACGGCGCCCAGTGCAACGCCCAGTAGTACACCCGCGAAAGCGCCCACCGCTGCACCGGTGAGTTCAATATCCGTAAAAGGTGCGGCCGCCGCTGCTCCCGCAAGTACGACGCAATCGGCACCCGCTCCTGCACCGACCGATGATCCGGGCGCTGACCCGACTGCAGAACTCAAACCAACAGTGTGGGGCGTTCCCGGTCCAAACGCAGCGCAGGGCGGGGTTTCGACTCCGCTCACTGGGCCGGGTGGAAAGCCACCATCACCAACCATGGAGCCACCGTCGACGCCAGGCGCGCCGGCCGGTGCTGGCGCTGCTGCGCCCGCCATTCGCAAGCCCGATGCAAAGGTAGATGTCACCAGCGAAGGCCGATTCTCACTCAGCGCGCAAGCCATTGAAGTTTCCAAGCTCTTGGAACTCATTTCCATCAAGGCTCGCCAGAACATCGTTGCCAGTGACAAAGTGCGTGGCGTGGTCACCGTGAACTTGTATGACGTGCCGCTTGAAGATGCGCTCAACGCCATCTTGAATGTCAACGGTCTTGCCTGGCGCCGCGAAGGCGACTTCATTTATGTAAAGACGCAAAGCGAAGTTGATGCCGAGCGCAATCGCGTTGCCCGCGTCTTTACGTTGCAATTCCTGTCCGCCGACGATGCGATCGCGTTTGTAAAGCCAATCTTGACCGAAGGCGGCTCTGCTGTCGCCCTTGGAAAAGTTGAGCCTGGCTATCAACCCACGCTTGAAAATGGCGGCGCGGACAGCTTTGCGTTTTCTGCCAAAGTCATGGTAAATGATTTCCCGGAGAATATTACGCAGGTCCAGACTTTGATTGCTGAACTCGATACACCGCCGAAGCAGGTGCGCGTCGAGGCAACCATTCTGACCGTGAACCTCACTGATGACACTGCCTTTGGCATGGACATCTCGGTGGTTGGCAACATTGATTTCTCCAGCGTCACTTCGCCGCTCTTGGCGTTTGATGATGTGAAGGACGGTTTATTGAAGCCATCCACTCCGTCGACTGCTTCGCAGGCGTCACTGTATCCATCAGCCACAGGCGCGCCGCCACCGACCGGTAAGGTGGGCATCATGACCAACGATGTAGCCATCTTCTTGCAGATGCTTGATCAAGTGGTGGACACTACGGTGCTGGCGCGGCCGACAGTCACGGTGCTGAACCGGCAGCGTGCGCAGGTGCTCATTGGTGAGCGCATTGCTTACCTCTCCACCACGCAGACGCAAACAAGTACCACACAGGAAGTGAAGTACCTGGATGTCGGTGTGAAACTGATTTTCCGACCATTCGTTTCACCGGATGGCATGGTGCGTCTTGAACTTGCACCGCAGGTCAGTACCGCTCGTATCAAGGACATTGATGCCGCAGGCGGCGGTAAGGCAACCGTTCCTGATGAAATTTCCCAAGAACTCCGGACCAATGTTCGCGTCAAGAGCGGACAGACGATCATTCTGGGTGGACTCTTCAAGGAACAGTCGCAGGTGACCAACCGGCAGATTCCCGGCTTGGGCGACCTCATTCCGGGTGCATTCAGCGGCGCGTCAAGCCAGATGGTGAAGCAAGAGATCATCTTCTTGATTACTCCAACAGTGGTGGAAGACGCCCAGGACTACAAGGCTGGCGACATGGCGCTTCGAACCTCAGAAGCAGCGCGCGTTGGCGGACGTGCTGGCTTGCTGCCATTCTCCGAATCACACTTAGCGGGCAATTACCAGCTGCAAGCACTGGAGGCGTGGAAGGAAGGCGATCGATCCACTGCGCTTTACTATGTAGACCAGGCTCTGCGAACGCAGAAGAATTCGCCTTCCATGATTGCGCTGCGCGAATCCATCCGTACCGATCACAAGGACCAGTACCGCACGGAGCTTGATGCGATTGACTTGCTTGATCCAACCCAGCGCCAGCCATTCAATGGCATTCCGCTGTCTGACACCTTCAAGTACTCCAAGGGTTGGGTTACTCCTCCGAAGCCAGAAGACTTGAAGAAGGACATTCCGCCAACTGTAGATGACGACTACTCGCCGTTTGACCCACTTCCACTACCGGATCTTGAGGCGCCGCCGTTGCCCCGCGAATCTGGTCGTGAGAAGCCTTCGCGCCCAACTCAGGAGCCGAACCGATGAACCGTCCAATCATTCATTGCCTATTGGCAGGATCACTTGCCACTGCCACGCTGTTTGCAGTGGGTTGCGGTGCGCCGCGTTCGCAGCAGGTTCGTACCGAAGCACGTGGCCGTTATGACCGTGCCGGAGCGCAGATCGCATACGACCAATCACGTCAATCGTTCCAATCGGGCCAGTTTGAGCCGGCACTTGGACACATTGATCGCGCCATCGCTCGCTTCCCCAAGGAGTCTTCTTACCAACTGTTGCGGGGTCGCATTCTTCATGAGATGACCCGCATTGATGAATCGCGTGATGCGTTCCAAGCGGCGGTTGACCTTGATCCAAAGAAGCCAGAGCCGTACTACTTCTTGGGCATCGTGTATCAGCGTTGGCGTGAAAATGACAAGGCACTGGATTCGTATGCCAAGGCTGCTGAGCTAGAGCCAACCAAGATTCACTTTGTGGCTGCGGAAATTGAGATGCTGACGCTCATGGGGCGCCATGACGAAGCAGACGCGCGCCTGACCGCTGTTGAGAAGAAGTTTGAATTCAGCCCGGTGATTGATCGTTTGCGTGCGGATGTTGCCAAGATGCGCGGCGATGACGACCGCTGCGCGCAACTGCTTGAGCGTGTCTCCATGCGCGAAACAGCGTCGCCAGAATTGATCGAAGAGTTGGCGTTTGCTCGCTACTCCAAGGGCGACTGGAACGGCTCCATTGCGGCGCTTGAAGACCCAGTGCTTGCTAGCCGTATTGGTAGGCCTGACCTAGTGCGATTGAAGGCGCGCAATCTCATCTTGGTGAGTCGTCCGGAAGAAGCCCGGGATATCTTGCTTGCCATTCGTGATGACAACGACCCACACGGTCGCACTATGTTGCTCTTGGGCCACGCGGCGTGGCGCATTGGTGATTGGGGACGGCTCCGTGAGTGCGGCGAAGACTTAGTGCGGCGTCACCCGGAAATGGCAGACGGGTACATGTTCCTTGGTGCCAGCGCACACAATGCTGGTCACTTGCAAGAGTCGCTGGCGATGTTTGAGCAGGCGGTCGCCCGCGAGCCAGAGCGTGCAGTGGCGCAGAAGCTGCTGACCACGGTGAGTGCCATTCAGGGCGCACCTGGAAAGACCGTTCCAAATAGGGCCTCCGCCGGCACGATACGCAGCGAGGCCCCGTGATTCCAGCGGTAGGTACGGTGCGTAAGTGGGTCCGTCGTGCATTGCTGAGCGTGGGTTGTTGCGTGGCGGCACTGCTAGCAGTCATCGCGTACGGATGGTGGATTGATCCGCGCATCATTGTGATTCCATTGCGCCAAGGTGCATACCTGCGGCTTGACATCACGTCGCGCCACATCACTGTTGACGGCTATCAGTGGCCGTACCTTGACTCGGGGCCTGCGGACGGCCCGGTGTTGCTGCTTGTACACGGATTCGGTGCAAGTAAGGACGCCATGATGGAGCTCTCAGCTCCGTTTGCCAAGCATGGTTGGCACACCATCGCGCCGGATCTACCAGGCTTTGGTGCTCATCCGTATCACGAAGGTGAGCATCACGATAGTGCGTTTTACGCACGCTCGGTTGATTCGTTTATGAAGGCGCTGGGGATCGAGCATGCCACCATGGTTGGTTCGTCCATGGGCGCGGCGATCTCCTGCGAGGTAGCTATCGAGTTCCCGCAGCGAGTGGATGCGCTGATCATGCTTGCACCAGCCGGGGTTCAGGCACCAATTGTCAACGACTTCATGCGCCGGGTTGCCGATGGTGCAAACCCACTCGATATTGCCAGTGTCGAGGATTTCGACAGCGTGATGAACTCGGTGTTTGTGCGGCCACCCGCGGTGCCAGCGCCATTTCGTCGTTGGTTTGTCGATACGGCAATCGCCCGTCGGCCGCAGACGTTGCTGATTGTCGAGGCGCTCAAGCCGTTCCTCACCGATGGATTGCGTGGTCGCATGGGCGCGGTCGGTGCACCCACATTAGTGGTGTACGGAACGGCCGACGCGGTGACCGATCCATCCATGCTCAGTGTATTTGCAGCTGAAATGCCGCAAAGCCGCACGGCGCTGATACCGGGCGCCGGTCATGTTGTATTCGGGGATGACTTCGCCGGCACTGTTCGTGCCATGCGTGAATTCCTGGAATGGGCTGGGCTTGAGCGCGGCTCAGTCGCCCTGCACCGATGACGCTTTGGACTGGCTGGCGGCTTCCGTATCCGCAGGGGTTGTCTCTGTGCGCATACGCTGCTTTGGCCCAACATCAACCGGTGCGGTGATTCGATCGATCCGCGAAGCGAGCGCAGACATGCCCACTGGTGCGGTGGCTTTGCCGTCAAGAATGTCCCACTCGGAGATGCCTGCGCCGTATGCAGCGACATTCGCTTCGTGATCGATCTTGAAGCCGATGCTTCCGAGGGCGCAGGTTCCGTAGACGCCACCGGCGACAGCCCAGACGCGCACTTGATCACGTTTCTGAACTGGATCGCTGGTGCGGCTATACGCATCGCCGAATGCGCCTTGCGCCTGCGCGAGGAAGTAGCTGCCGTCGGCAACAAATTGATCAAGGGCAGCGTCGGAGGAAAACACGATGACAACACTGCGTCCCTCGCCGCCAATGGTGAGACCGACTCCGAAGCCTTGCACCTTGATGGCGCACGGTGCGGACCAGCCGGTGCTGGTGCGGCGCAGCAAGAGCCCCTCACCACCCGCGCCGCTGATTACCAGTCCAGCTTGGGTTTCGTCGACGATGGCAATACCGCGTGCTTCGCGGAAGATTTCCGAGTCCACTGGATTCGGCGACGACTGCACGTGGGAGAGCGTGCCGATCGAGTCGGTAATCCGTGACTGCATGGTGGGGGCATCGCAGCCGCACAGAAGGGTGGCGATGACGGTTCCGACAGCGAAGCGCGAGTCCATGCGCATGGCGTTCTCCTAAAAAGGTTGGGTGCTGTTCGGATATCGGCAAGTTCTGCCGAATTACTTCAGCGAAAGCGCTAGCCAGGCTGCTTGCAGCGGGTCAATTGCGGCCAACCTTACTTGCCGCCATCCTTCTTGCCGCCGCTGATGGCATCGCCAATGCCCTGCAGCAATCCTCCAACGGCACTGCCTCCCTTCGAGGCTGCCTCGCTCATCAGGTTGACCGCCGAGGCGCCCAACCGTCCGCCGGATCGAACAGCGCCGTTGATGGGGTCGCGCAGCACGGCCGGCAGGTTGTTGCCGGATTCGGCCATGACGGCCACCACCACGGCTTCAAAGACCTGTCCAACCAGTTGTTCCGCGAGCCCCTTGCCCGCGGTCTTGCCGCCGATGTCCTTCACCTCAATCCGCTGCAGATGGACGGCGACCGGAATATCGCCAACAATCTTTGATCGCTCGGTGTAATAAACATTTACATCTTCCAGCACCAGGGCACGGAGCAGGAGATCCATCGCAGGGGTTGTCTTTGTTTCGGCGGCCTTGGGCTCGCTGGTGTCACCTTTGGAGAGATTGGCAACCACGTCGGCGACGTTGTTTCTATCCCCGTCGCGGATGAACCAGATGGACACCTTACTCAGTGCGACACTGTCCACGATGAGTTTTTGACTGGTACTTTCGCTAGAGACACGCACGGCGATGCTTCCGGCGTTCAGGAGCAGCGGCGTACCCCAGCCTGCAGGATTGGCAACGCGCAACCCCTTCACTTCTACAGCGAGACCGAAGACATCAAGGTGTACCGAATCAATCTCTACATTCACTCCCAACAGTCGGCTTGCAACACTGCGGGCAATTGATGCGGCAATCACGTCGCGCGCAAACCAGCCGATTGCCGCCAATGCCGCCAACGAAACAATACAGATGATTGCAATGCGTCGCACGGGATGGCTAGTAGTCATGGCGCGTAGGGTAGTGCGTGCGCCGGACTGCGGTCAATCGTGCAAGCATCAACCGGCGGCGGGGTGTGTGGGAGCCTGATCCGGAAGCGGATTCAACAACTCGCTTGCCACGCCGTCTGGACGCCGGATCATGGTGCATTCAGTTGCACCAGGAGCAATCGCGTGGCGAATGGCTGCAATCAGTGCGCGCGCATCGACGGGCTTGCACAGGTAATCGTGGCAGCCGGTTTCCAAGCACTTTTCCCGGTCGCCGGCCATGGCATGCGCGGTGAGCGCAATGATTGGCGTGCGCGTGCCAGCGGCGGTCAGGCGACGCACCGCTTCATAGCCGTCCATCACGGGCATCTGCATGTCCATGAGAATGACGTCATGCTGGCTCATCCGTGAGGAATCCTGAACCCGTTCAACTGCTTTGGCGCCGTTGTCCACAATTTCCACATGCGCACCGGCGCGTTCCAGGTGGAAGCGGATCAGTCGTTGATTGTCAATTCCATCTTCGGCGAGCAAGACGCGAATACCGGAGAGTGGCTGTCGAGCTGCAGACGGAAGTCGAAGCACGCCGTTGCCTTCTTTCGCTTCGGTGGAACGGAGGCGTGCCGCTGGAATGCCGGTGAGGTCACCGGTGTCGATGGTGAATTCAAAGGTCGTGCCGCTACCGGGTGCACTGCGCGCAGAAATGGCACCACCCATGATGTCGATGCAGCGCCGCGTGATGGCAAGCCCAAGGCCAGTGCCGCCGTATCGACGGTTCGTGGAAGTATCGGCCTGCACAAACGGTTGGTACAGGCGCGAAAGCTGCTCGGGTGTCATGCCGATGCCAGTATCGGCCACTTCAAATGCGAGTTTGTCCTGTGCATCGTCAAGCCGCCGTATGGTCAAGGTGACCGCGCCTTGATCAGTGAATTTCACTGCATTACCAAGGAGATTGATCAGCACCTGGCGCAGGCGGGTTGGATCAGTACTGATGGACTCCGGCACATCGCCATCCATGACGAGGCGAAGTGCAATGCCTTTCTGCCGGGCGCGGTCGTCCATCAGGCGCAGCGCGTCCTGCACCAAGTCAAGGGTGCGAACGCGCTGGCGATCCATGCGCATGTGTCCAGCCTCAATCTTGGATAGATCAAGAACATCGTTGATCAGTGAGAGCAAGTGCCGCGCATTTCGACGAATTGTTTCCACCGCCTCATCGCGGGACGGCGCATTCGCTTGGCCATCGCCGTGATCGGCAAGTAGATCAACAAAGCCAATGATGGCGGTCATTGGTGTGCGAATTTCATGGCTCATGTTTGCCAAGAACTCAGTCTTGGAACGGCTGGCTGCATCCGCATCATTACGGGCGGTTACCAATATCAGACTGGCCTTGCGTTGGCTGCGAGCTTGCACCAGCAGCACGCCTGAAAGGCCTGCGAGACCAACAATCATGGCTGTTGATGCTGCAGTGACTAATTGCCCGTGACCAACTTCGGCGGCGATCAATCGTGGCTGGGCAACACCGATGACAAACACGTTGCCGCCCTTGACGGTACGTAGTCCGTTCAATGGGAACGCGCACGCCATCTGTCCGGAAGTGGAAACGCTTGAACACTGTGCCTCTGATCCTTCCAACGATCCAACGAGGCCAGCAAGCGCCGTAGGAGGAATGGTGATTCCAACTTCACCACGTTGTACGTGTTCATCAAGGGCGTGGCCGCTGCCGTCCACCATGACCAAGTCGATACCGGGTGTTTCCTCGCTCTCAATCAGAGCTTCAATCCGTTCGAATCGAATGCGCGTGGTGACTAATCCAACGCAGCGGCCGGTGGTTTCGTCGATGACTGGCGCGCTGCACGCGACGGAGAGTCCGGTGGAATCCCACAAGATCCTGGTGAAATCGCAAGAGGTTTGAAATTCCAGGATTGGAACCGGGGAGTCTGAATGGAGGCAAGCACTGACCACGGGACGCTGGGAAACGTCCTGTTTCATCAGTAGATCAATGCGCGCTGCTGGAAATGGCGTGCCGTGTATGTCCACCGAATTCACCGCTAAGAGCCGGCCGTCGGCGTCCACAAATGCCAATGCATCCACTGCGCCGGAGCGGCGAATTTCTTCGTTGGCAATTTGCCGGAGCAGCGCGGTGTCATTACGAAGGATGGCGGCAACAACGCCAGGTCGATGGGTCAGGGCTTCAGTGTGTTGCAACACCGGAGTCACCGCGTTTGTCACGTCATCGCGAGTTGCTCGTGTTGCATCTCGCAAGAGCAGGGCAGTTTGTGGTGCATCGACGGCATCCGCATCGGACGTGGTACGGGCTTGTAGTGCGGTGCCGGTTGACTCTGGCGCCCGATCAAGGCGAAGGTCGCGCACCACCATGATCAGTCCAGCAACGAAGGCAAGGCCAACCAGGCTGCCATACACCATGGGTCGCAAATGATGACGAATAGCCTTGCCCATGTGCCCTCCAGTCAGCCAGGCACCCTTTCCCGCAACGCACGTTGTTGGCAAGCCCAGCATGTATCCGAGAACACCATTGGGAGTCCGAGGGCACGAGTCAAGGACGTTCCTGGTCTTCCCGACATTTCACGTTCATTTGCTAAAAAGTTTCGGGGTGATTCCGCGGAAATGATCAGTGAGGTCCGGGAAGCACGCATTTCGTGCAGCGGCGGTCCGCGCGTAGCCACGCGCAGCGCCGTTCAGCGGCCCGGAGTGCCCGAGTCAAGCATCGCGGGTCGCCGGCATCAGCGTCGCGGGTCGCCCAGGGTGCTTGGTTGGAGCGTGGTTGGCTCTGCGCCAGGATCCTGCGCAGGGGCGCGCATCCGCCGCAGCGTGTCAGCTTTCCACGCCGGCATCTTGTACTCCCAGCCGTCGCAGGCTTCGGACAGTGCGGACCAATCCGGCACGAAGGGGTCGCCATCATGTTTCGCGGGGGTTGGCAATGGTGCTCCCGGGCGCGGCAGCACGCTCAGCGTGAACCACACACCGTCCGCCTCGGCGTGCCCGTTTAGGGTCACCAGCGCGGCGCGCGTATCAAAGCTTGGCGACCACTGTGGTTCCGGGGCGAGATCGGTGTGCGCTCGCCGAACGCCATCGATTTCCAATCGCTCTAAGAAAGACGGAAGCCCGGTCTTTGCCGAATCAACTTGCTCAACGCTCCAGTGTTCGCGTTCGGGTTCAATCACAGCGATACCCCAAGGCATGCGTGGCATACCTGGTTGCGGACCCGGGTCGTTCGGACTTGGCGTGGCGGTGAGTCCGGCGATCGATGCGGATAACGTTTCGCCGCTCGGTAGTGACACCAATGTGCGATCAATCCATGCCAATGCGTCTGCGGGAACCTGGACGCGTCCAAGCGCGCGCCACGTTTGATCTTGCGCTGGTAGCCGCGCAAATACCGCGTCCGGAGCAAATCGCTCATCGCCAAGAATGACTTCTGCCACCGGTGCAGCACCCGGCGCGGTGGCCAGAAAGCGAACCAAGCGCGCCTTCCCTGACTCGTCGGGCCACGCGAGCCCAAGTTCACTGTGTCGATCCTTCTTTGCAGTCATGCGATCATCAATCGTCAAGCTGCCGATACTCACGAGGAGTGCCCGCACCAGTTCTGTTCGCGCTGGATAGCCATCGCTCGTGGCAACTACCCAGCGATCACCGGCAAGCCGTTCGATCCGCACGGTTGCGTTGCCGCGCAGCAACTCAACGGCGCCAATTTCAGCCGCGCGCGATTCCAGACCAGTCACCAGCGCGGAACCACGCGCGCGCTCGGGAGTCATGTCGCGACTACGTGCCATGAGGAATGCCGCCCCGACGAGTGCTATCGCTGCAGCAGCGATTCCAATCACTACATTTCGCCGCATGATTCCTTGGCTCACTGCACTGCCTCCCGGCGGCTTGTGCGCCCACGCACCATGTACCAAGCGAGCGCCATGATGGCCACGGCAAGCGGCCACACCACTGCATTGAGGACAAGAATTCGCGTGCCGAGTAGTTCAACATCGCGCCGCAGGTCATGTTGCACTTGCCGCAGTTCTTTCCGCGCGGCAGTCATGCGCGTCTGCAACTCCTGAATGCGCTGCGCTTGTTCCGGTGTCAGAACGATCTGTTGCACACCTTCCGCGGTACGTTCGCGCTGCAATTCGCCGATTTGCAATTCGGTGCGCTGAATCTCTTCCTGCAATTCCTTCTCGCGCGCAATGAACTTCGTTTCCGCTTCTTTGCGCATGTCTTCCACCGCAGTGAACGGGCGACGGAATTGTCCGCGCGCGCGAATCTGTGCAAGCGCGGGATTGCCAGCAGCCAGTTCCACTGCGTTGAGAATCATTGGGCCGTTGTCTGCAATCGCGCGCTTTCCGGCATTGACACCAGCACTGCGGTCATCAATGACCCACGTGTCATCCGAAAGTAGATCCGCGTCGGCAAACAGCAGGATGTTGGCCTTGCCTTTGGCGGCAACTCCGTCGGCAGACGGGAATGCGGAAACGATCTCACCGGTGATACGCGCCGCCAAGATCTTGGGCGTGCCATCAGACTTGAAGTCCTTGAGGAGCTGTTCAGGGTCGCCAAAGAATCCAAGCTTGAGTGCTTGGATCATCTGCGATTTCTCGCCGGTTTTAACCAGTGCCTCCACCTTGGACATGCTGCCGGGAACTTGGACGATCGCTCCGGCGCTCATGAAGTTCAGCGCTTGCAGGCCGCCGACCAGCGGGTCGTTGGCAGTAAATGTTTCCCGCGTCATGGATAGCCATGCCGGGTAATCAAGTTCACGCATGCCGCCATTCTTGGAAGGGGCCCGAATGCGCGTGGCATGGGTGATGTCTCCAACCACCATGTCCTTGGCAATATCCACGCCCCACGCACTGAGGAGCGGGCCCATGTCATAGGTGGTGCCGCCGCGCTTTGCACCCATCGCGCTCGCGTCGGGGCCGCTGTCGGTCTCCGCGTATGGATCCGCCAGAACAAGTAAAGGCTTTCCGGCAATCGCCCATGCATCAATGGCGCGCAGCATGCCTTCAGTGAACTTGCGCGGCTGCACAATCATCAGTGCTGCGATGCCGTCGGGAAGCTTGTCGGCGGTGGCGTCAATCGGCACCACATCGGCCTGCTCGCCAAGCTGCTGGATCACCACCGGCGGTCCCTTCTGCATCATCGGGTTGCGCGGATCAGCGCCGCCTTCAAGCGGCATGCTGCTCAGCAAGCCCAACTTCGGCTTGGTGGGGCGGCCAACCGAAGAAATGGCTCGAAGCAATTCGTACTCAAGGAGTGGCTCATTCTCTGGAGAGAGATAGGGCAGCGTCTCCTTGCGATCAGTGGGCCCGCGCACAACCAGTCCAAGCGTCAGCGTTCGACCACTGCCATCAACGGCCAGCGCCGGCAATCCCGCGGCACGTGCTTCATCTTCCGCTTCGCTGAACGGCTCCGGGTCAATGAATCGAATTTCCAGATTGCCATTGGAGCGCTGCCGGAGTTCTTCCAGATACTCGCGCACCCGCTGCCCGTGCGCGCGAATCAGCGGCTGATCCTTGGAACCCTCTTGCGTCCAGAAGTAATCGATGCGCACCGGCTCATCAAGTGTGGCGAGGGTGCTATCCACTCCCTTGCTGGTGCTGTACAGCCGGTCTTGCGTCAGATCGGCGCGAAGGAACGGCACGGTGATGTCAATCACGGTGTTCAGCGCCACTACGCCCACTGATACAGCGGCGATGGCCAAGATTGCGTTACGTCGAGTTTCGGTACGTGCTGCCATGGTTGCTACTCCGCCTTCTTCCATTCGACCACGATCCCGTTCAGGAACAGAAACGCTGCCGATACTGACACGAAATACAGAACATCGCGGCCGTCCAGGACTCCGCGCATCATGCTTTCAAAGTGCGTCAAGACGCTCATCGCGGCAATGGCCTCTACCGCGGTGCGCGGCAGCCAGCCACTGACAAAGTCGAGCAGCATGGGGAAGCCGATGACCATCAACAAGAAGCATGCCACACCACTGAGTACAAAGGCAATCACTTGGTTCTTGGTGAATGCCGAGAGAAACGCACCGATGGCAAGGAATGTGCCCGCCATGAGTGCGCTGGCGATGTATCCAACAAGAATTGATCCGTGATCAGGGCTGCCGAGCCATGCCACGGTGATCCACAGCGGCGCAGTGAGTGCCAGCGCTACGCATGCGAACGCCCACGCTGCCAAGAATTTCCCAAGCACCAAGTCACGAACGGAAAATGGAAGAGTCAGCAGCAATTCGATCGTGCCGGTGCGCCGATCTTCGGCCCAGAGGCGCATGCTGAGCGCTGGTACCAAGAACAAGTCCAACCACGGCTGCACTTGGAAGAACGGCCGTAGATCTGCTTGGCCGCGTTCGTACAAACCGCCCATTTGAAACGTGAGCACGGCAGACATGAATAGGTAGATCACCAAGAAGATGCCTGCTAATGGGCTAGTGAAATACGCCGCAAATTCTCGGCGAAAGATGGTGGCGATACGTGCAGTGGAGTTCATCGGGATGCTGCCTTTGTGCGCGGGGCGCCGCCAGTATCACTGGTGGTGAGCATGCGGAACACATGATCGAGTCGGTTGCTGGTGACGTTGGCGGCAGCCTTCGCATCGAGCGCCTTCGGCGTACCGTCAAAGACAACCCGGCCTTCGTTGATGATCACTGCGCGCGTGCACACCGCTTCCACTTCTTCAAGAATGTGGGTGGAAAGCACCACGGCGCGGTCATCGCCGAGTCGGCGGATGAGTTCGCGTACTTCATGCTTCTGATTTGGATCAAGCCCATCGGTCGGTTCATCAAGTACAAGAATCGGTGGGTCATGCAGAATCGCTTGTGCTAGTCCAGTGCGTCGCTTGTATCCCTTGGAAAGCGTGTCTACCAATTGACGGCGGTAGGGTTCCAAGTGCAGGCGTTCAATGGAGCGATCGACACGCGCCCGCGCTTCGGCACCCACATAGCCGCGCGCACGCGCCACGAAGTGCAAGAACTCTTCAACGCGCATGTCGCCGTAGGCAGGGGCGCCTTCCGGCAGGTATCCAAAGGTTCGCTTGGCAGCAATCGGGTCATCGGCAAGCGCAATGCCGTCCAGGGTGACGGTTCCTGCCGTGGGCTCAAGAAATCCGGTGAGCATGCGCATGGTGGTGCTCTTTCCTGCGCCGTTTGGCCCAAGGAATCCCAACACCTGCCCGGCGGGAACGATGAGATCAATCCCTCGGACCGCTTCGAATGAACCAAAGGATTTAC
This sequence comes from Planctomycetota bacterium, assembly GCA_039796075.1. GTDB lineage: Bacteria > Planctomycetota > Phycisphaerae > Phycisphaerales > SM1A02 > UBA966. The sequence continues at coordinate 21,336 of JBDKKN010000152.1, forward strand.
GAAGTCCGCGTGCGGCGATCAGTTCCTTCATGGGGCGATGAGTTTAGCCGCGCGCCGGGTGATGTGCGCAAGAGACTGTTGGCCGCGGCGTATCCTGCACACCATGTCCGCTGCCAACAAAGTTCCGGTTGCTGTGCGCGCTCTTGAGAGCTTCGCGCGGCGCTTTGGCGGCCGCCCCGCCGTCTTGGCGCGAGCGCCGGGGCGCGTCACTCTCATTGGCGAGCATGTTGATTACTCCGATGGGTTAGTGCTACCGATGTCTATTGACCGGGACTGCGTTTCTGCAGTACGCGTTTCAAACGATGGCAGGTGGCGCGCGTGGAGTGATGATTTGCAATCGCTTGCGGAGTTGCCGGATCCCGCCGCAACGTCCACGGCGCCCCGTGCGACCGGTGCTGCCGCGTGGTCGAACCTGGCACTTGGGGTATTGGCGGGATTTGCACGCGAGGGTGTTCGCGTACCGCCACTGGAGATGGCGTTCGCAAGTGATGTTCCGCTTGGCGCTGGTCTGAGTTCCAGTGCGGCGCTGACCGTGTCATTGGCAACTGCCGTGGCAGAGGTACTTTCCGCGCCACTCTTTGGCATTCCCCTCGCGCGGATGTGCCAAGAGGCAGAGTCGGAATTCGGCGGCGTTCCATGCGGAATCTTGGATCCGTTGGCATCTGCACTCGGGCGTGCCGATCATGCCATGCTCATCGATTGTCGGTCGCTTGATGTGCGTTTCGTCCCGTTTCCACCCGCTTCGCGCGTGGCGCTCTTGGTGTTTGATTCTGGCATTCATCGTTCGCTGTCCGATGGCCGTTATGCGGAACGCCGGCATGAAGTGGAAGACGCCGCACGCGCCGCTGGTGTTGGCGTGTTGCGCGACTTGGACGAAACCAAACTTCGCACACTGAAGTTGCCAGCACTCTTTGAGCGCCGCGCTCGTCACGTAGTGCGTGAAATCCAACGTGTGCAACTGGCAGCCAACGCGCTTCGTCGTGACGACATGGAACTCTTTGGATTGTTTATGGCGCAGAGTCATCAATCCCTGCGTGATGATTTTGCGGTGAGTACGCCCGAGCTTGACGCGCTGGTTGATGAGGCGCGCGCGCTCGGTACCACCGGCGGGGTGTACGGCGCGCGCCTGACCGGGGCAGGATTTGGCGGATCCGTGATCGTGCTTACCGACGCGGCGCGAACCGGGATCGGCGAACGCATCGCTGCGGGCTTTGAGCGTCGATTCAAGCGCCCGGCGAGTTGGCAGCGCGTTTCATCCGCACCCGGCGCGACGGTCATTCCTGCGGCGCGCTGGCCGGCGGCTGCACGGTGATCCAGCCCAAGCGCTTCGAAGTTATTGAAATCTGACGCCACCGGCGGTATTTCCTGGCAAATTTGCGGGATCCGGCGCTCGACGGCCGCCGTAAGAATGCCTGATCCAACCGCCAGAATCGGGTTCGGCTATTCTGCCAATCCCGCTCCGGCAGATCGGTTTGCGGGTCGAACGCAGAGGAATCAGTATGAAGATGTCGAGCAACCACTCCGCCTTGAACGTCACCCTGTCCGCCGCCAAACTCACTGCAGCGCCGGCCTTGATGTCAGCCCTGATGACCGTGATGGTTGTGGGGGGCTGCTATGCGCCCCAGCCCACGGAGCTGTATCGCACCGAGAAGCTCCCCAGCGAGCATTGGTACACGCTTGACGAAGATGATTCCCGCGTCGAAGCTTTGCCGCATGCACTCCGCAATTCATTGACGCAGCAGCGGCAGTTGGTTGCTCTTGAACAGGGATCAGATAAGAACGCCAAGCAGCCGCTCTCGCCGGAGACCACCAAGAAGGTCGCAGAGCTTGACCAAACCTGCAACGATGCTTACTTGATCTCCTTCGACAGCATCGCCAGCAATCCGACACCGGACCTCAATGGTCAGTTTGAGTCATGGGACCGTCGCCGTCAGAATGACTCGATGGTCTACAACCAAAACTTCCGCGCACTCGCTGACGAGTGGAGCCGTTTCTGGCTGATGGAGATGCCAGGCGGTACGCCGTACGACACGGTGAATACCACTGGTCGCTTCTGATAGGCGTTCAGGCATTCGGTTGAAAACTTCCATCAGCCCGCCCACGTCGGCGGGCTGATGTGTTTTTACATTGCAACGATGCTCCTGAACAGTGCTAGGAAGGCTCTTCGGATATGTCCGCACTGGCGCTATCAACCGGCGCAGTGCGTGCTGCGCCATTCACGCGCACCGTTAGGTAGCTCGCGGCCTTCGCCGCATGATGAACCATACGGTCTGCATAGCGGAGCGCATCAAGTTCGTTGATGGCGGTGTCAGGGGTAGTGCCGCCGGCTGCGGTACGGTTGAGTGTGTCGCTGCGTTCTTGTTTGCGCCGGGCGCCCAACGAGGTGGAGATGCGCTTCAGTTCTGCAAGTGGCGGGGGCGAATCTTGATTCCGCAGCCAGTTATCAAAGACTTCGATGGCTGTCTGTGCATCGCTGAGGTATGTGCGCACCACGGGCGGCAATGCGGTCATGTTGCGGGCAGCAGGGAGCAAGTTTCGGACATCGCCTACCAGTCGTGTGAGATGATCAAGTGCACCAACCGTGCTGCGTTGCATTTCCACGGTGTCATCATCGCCTTCTGGTACCTGTATCTCACCAATGAAGCGTCGCGTTGCATCAAGGCTCGCAGTTGCACTGGCGATTCGATCATCCATGCTCTCGAGACCGTTGCCGCGGAGTATGACCAGTGCCATGCTCGTGACCGCCACTCCCGATTCGGTGAGACCGCGTCGCGCCGTTGCGGCGGCAACTCCGGGAATTTCCAGGGCACTGCGGTCGAATTCCACGATCGGTGGCACGTCACTTCGGTCCGGGATCCATCGCGCCAGTAGTTGCGCGAGTGGCACGGCGCCGATCAGTAATGGCAGCGCACCGATCGCAGAAAATCCGGTGTGGAATGCGGCAAGGCCGATCGCGTTTGGCTCCGCGCCCGCTCCTGTAGCAATAGTGGTGCCGATGGCGTCGGCGGCATGTCGCAGCGGCGTGAACAGGAGTAGCGCGATCGCTGCTTGCACCACGGCGCAGATCGCCCACGCTGCGGCGATACGCCGTGCCGAGGCGCGCGTACCCAGCGTGGCGAGTATGCCAGTACTGGTTGTTCCAATGGTGGCACCGATCGTCACGCTTGCGGCTTCGTTCCATCCCAACGTGCCGCTATGCAGGGCAACCATCACCAGCGCGATGGGGGCGGCGCTTGATTGCATGGCACATCCAAGGAGCATTCCAATCGCCACCAGTGCCAGGCGACCAGTGACTGTGCCGCCGTCGTGCCCAGCGAGATCAATGGACGAAGCGACCGGCGCAACGTTGTCGCGGATGAAGGTGATTGCCAGCAGTAGCACGGTGATGCCCGCGATGGCGGTGCCGATGTGCTTCCAACGTCCGCGACCAAGGGTTCGCAACACCGCACCAAGCGCTAAGAGCGGCATGAGGATAGATGCGATTCCAGTGCTCAGGCCCAGCGTGGCGACCAGCCAGGTGGTGCTTGACGTTCCCACGGTTGCACCCGCAACGAGCGGAATAGCAGCTGCAATTGACATCATCCCCGAGGTGATGAAGCCAATGGTCGCTAGTACTGTGGCGCTTGAAGCCTGCGTGGTGACCGTCATCAACAAGCCTGCTCCAAACGCACGCGTTGGTCGCGCGGTCACGCTGTGCAGCAGCCGCCGAATGGATGGCCCCTCCAGCGCCTTCAATCCCTCAGTCAGGAGGGTCATTCCTAAGAGGAACAGCCCAACGCCGCCGAGCAGCAGTGCAATGGTGTGCCAGGAGGTCGGAGGGAGTTCACTCAGAGTTAGTTACCGCCGGGCGATCACGAGGCCCGTGAATCGCCGCCAACGCTCCATGACGGCATCCAAGAAAAGAGTTTCTCAAGCATGGGTGAGGTAGTGCGTTGATGCTTTGCCATGGCTTGGAATTCACCGGCATCGAAGTACACGCCGCCGCAGCTTGTGCATTGATCAACCATCACGCCACCCAGCGGAACTTCCTTCATCTTGTTGCCGCACTTTGGGCAGCACATCCAATGCGCTGCCTTCTGAGCGCTTGCTTGCGCTGTGGCGCGGCTGGCATCAAGCCCGGCGCGCATGGACTGCAAGATTTGCTGATCCTTCTCGTGGAATTGGCGGTCGGCTTCGTTGTATCCGGTTGAATCTGGGTTTGGCATCGGTGTGTGTGTTGTTCAGGGGTGCGAGTCGATGAAGGATACCGGGGTTCAGACATCGCAGATTCGAACCGCTGCGGCGAGAGCGGTGCGGGCATCGCCGCGGGGCATGAATTCCTGAGCTAACCAGCCCTTGAAGCCAGTTGCCACGATGGCCTCAGTGATCCCCTTGTAGTTGAGTTCCTGAGTGTCATCAAGATTGCTGCGGCCCGGATTCCCGGCGGCGTGGTAGTGCGCGAGATACTGGTGGTTGTCACGGATGGTGCGAATGACATCACCCTCCATGACCTGCATGTGATAAATGTCATAGAGCAGTTTGAAACGATCACTACCGACCGCCTTGCAGAGTTCAACGCCCCACGCGGTGCGGTCACACATGTAGTCGCCGTGGTCAACCTTGGAGTTGAGTAGTTCCATGATGACAGTGACGCCGCATGTATCTGCAAGTGGCGTGATGCGGCGCAGTCCGATCGCACAGTTTTTTAGTCCTTCGGCATCCGGCAATCCGGCGCGGTTGCCACTGAAGACGATCATTTGCGGAATTCCGGCGGCGGCAACTTTGGGCAGGAGTGCTTCGCTCTTGGCGACTAACTCGTCGTGATTCTCAATACGGTTCCAGCCCTTGGTGATACCGCCTGGACCATTGGCAACCGCGCAGGTGATGCCGTGCTTGGCTGGAACACGCAGTTGATCTTCGGACAGCAACTCCACTGAACCAATACCTACGTCCTTCGCCATTTCACACAGTTCATCAAGGCTCATGCCGCTAAAGCACCACGCACACACGCTCTGTCGAATGCGACCGCGGCGTGCCGGAGGTTGCTCTTGCGCAGGCGTGGCGGGTGCGTAAACAGAACCGGACGCAGCTCCATGACTGATTCCGCCCAGCGCAGCGGCGGTGGAGGCAGCGAGTCCCGCGTGTACGAATGATCGGCGATCCATAGTGCAGAGCCTACCGGGCGGGCGAGGTGCGGTTGCCTATCCTGCGCAAATGAGCAAGCCCACAGCAATCACCATCGTGGACAGCCACACCGAAGGCGAGCCGACGCGTGTGGTGATCGCGGGCGCGCCAGTACTGGCCGGGCGAACGGTGCAAGAAATGGCCGCCGACTTTGCGGCTCATCATGATTGGTTTCGATCCGCAGTGGTGTGCGAGCCGCGCGGCAATGAAGTACTCGTTGGTGCGCTACTGGTTCCAAGCGCGGATCCAACATGCACCACAGGCGTCATCTATTTCAACAGCGCCGGGCTGCTTGGAATGTGCGGTCACGGAACCATTGGCGTAGTGCGAACGCTCGCACATCTTGGTCAACTTGCACCCGGTGCAGTGCGTTTAGAAACACCAGTTGGGGTAGTGGTAGCGCAGATTTCCGGGGAGTCCGATGGCATTGAAGTTGCCAACGTTCGGTCCTTCGTGCATCGCGCCGGTGTGACACTTCAACTTGACAGCGGACGCACCGTGCATGGCGATATTGCCTGGGGTGGTAACGGATTCTTTCTATGCGAAGACCACGGTGAAGCAATCGAACTTGGCAATCTGCCCGCGCTCAACCAAGTGGCGTGCTCCATTCAACGTGCGCTGCAGCGCGATGGTTTGAGCATGGTGAATTCGTACCCGGTTGATCACGTTGAACTTCTTGGGTCGCCACGGGATCCGCGTAATCACGGTCGCAGTTTCGTCTACTGCCCGGGCGGCGCGTATGACCGATCGCCGTGCGGCACCGGTACCAGTGCCAAACTCGCGTGCTTGGAAGCGCACGGAACGCTTGCACCGGGCGATGTATGGCGCCAAGAATCTCTGATTGGCAGTGTGTTTGACGCGTGGTACGCGCGGGCGCCCCAAGGCGGCGTATTGCCAACCATCCGCGGCCGAGCGTGGATTACCGCGCAAGGAACTCTGCTACTCCATCCCACCGATCCATATCGGCACGGCATCGTTCCGTCCGCTGTCCGCTGATTGCCCACTCATCACTATGACACTCATGCCAACATCACCAAAGCCCATGCAGCGTGCCGACTGGAACGGCGTCTTTCCCGCAATCGTTACGCCGTTCAAGGCTGATGAATCAATTGACCTTGATCTCTTTGGTCGGCACATCGCCTGGATGGCAGGGCATGGATGTACTGCATTGGTGACGCCCGGTTCGTTGGGCGAAGGCGGGCTGCTTTCCCTTGATGAGAAGCGCTCACTCTGGACGCGCGCTGTTGAAGTGCTTGGCGATGCGTTGCCGGTGGTGGCTGCGGTGGGTGCATGCGGAACGCGTGAGGCGGTAGATATTGCTAAAGCCGCACACGCGTGCGGATGTCGCGGTCTGATGGTGCTGCCGCCGTATGCGTACGTTGGTGACTGGCGCGAGACCCGCACCCACTTTGCGCGGGTGTTTGCAGCCACTCCGCTCGGCTGCATGCTGTACAACAATCCACCGGCGTATGGAACCGATGTGCTTCCCGAGCAGCTTGCAGAGCTTGCCGCTGAGTTTCCTAACCTACACGCCGTCAAGGAGTCCAGTGGCGACATTCGCCGCATGACTGCGATCCGTGCACGCATGGGGGACCGACTTGCCGTCTACATCGGCATTGATGACATGGTGCTGGAAGGCGTGGCCTCCGGTGCCGAGGGATGGATTGCAGGATTGGTGAATGGATTTCCCGCTGAAAGCGTGCGCCTCTTTGAGCTGGCGCGAGACGGTCGTCTTGAAGAAGCCGAGGAGCTCTATCGGTGGTTCTTGCCACTCTTGCGCCTGGATGCCGGACCGCAGTTCGTCCATTTGGTGAAACTGGCGGCCGCGCGCGCTGGTTGGGGCAACGAACGAATGCGCCTGCCGCGCTTACCCGTTGACACCGCACTGCGCGATCGCGCCATGAGCATTATTGATGTCTCCATGAAGGTTCGTCCCTCTATCGCGCGCTGACCACCCTGCAGCGCGTAGATTGTCTATCCACGTGATCCGCGTCCGCGACATCCGCAAGTCCTTTGGCTCGATCGCCGCGGTCGATGGAGTCACTTTTGAGGTACATCGCGGAGAGATCTTTGGGCTGCTTGGGCCAAACGGCGCTGGCAAGAGCACGGCGATCGCCATGTGTACTGGCCAGTTGGCGCCCGACAGTGGATCCATTGAGATTGGCGAGGCAGGTTCGCCACGCGCGGCACCTGCGCGCGCACTCATTGGATTGGCGCCGCAGCAAATTGCGCTCTATGACGAATTGACTGCCCGTGAGAATTTGGTATTTCTGGCCCGAGTGCATGGAATGGCCGATCCAATTCGCCGCGCTGATGAACTGCTCGACATGGTTGGTCTACTGCCACGCGCGCGCGATCGTGTGGCAACATTCTCCGGGGGCATGCAGCGGCGTTTGAACTTGGCTGCCGCCCTTGTTCATAACCCAGCGGCAATCTTTTTAGACGAGCCAACCGCCGGAGTCGATCCGCAAAGTCGCACCGCGATCCTTGATGTCGTGCAGCGCCTTGCCACCGAGGGGCGAGCGGTGATCTACACCACTCACTATATGGAAGAGGCGCAACGCATCTGTTCACGCGTCGCCATCATGGATCGCGGTCGGGTGCTCGCGATTGGTACGGTTGCGGAATTGATTGCGGCGCACGGCGGCGAAAGTGTGGTGACGGTTGATTCGCTGGCTGGCGAACATCGCGTACGTACCCGCGAGCCGCTGCGGGAGATTGAGCGCGCCCTGGCAGAAGGTGGTGCCACCGCAGTCCGTATTGAACAACCAGATTTAGAAATGGTCTTTCTTGCGCTCACTGGAAGGCGGCTTCGAGACTAATGCGCGCCGCTGTATTTCTAGCACTCAAGGACCTACGGCTCTTATTGCGCGATCGCGCCGCGGCGTTCTTTACGTTCGTATTTCCATTGGCCATTGCGTTGTTCTTTGGTTACGTCTTCAGCGGAACCACTAGCGAGCCGCTCCGTGTAGCTGCGTTTGTGGAGCAATCATCACCAGCAGCCACTATGTTGATAAAGGCGCTTGATGAAGATGATGGATTCAAGCTCACCGTCACCGATACGCGCGCTACCGGCGAGCAGTTGGTCCGTCGCGGAGACGCGGTGGCGTTAGTGATTGTGCCAGCCGCCTATGCCGAGGGTATTGACGGAGTGTTCTCAGGCGGCGGCGCCAAGCTTGGGTTGGTAGTTGATCCATCACGCCGCGCTGAAGGCGCCATGCTGGTCGGCAAGATTCATGAGGTTGCCTTCCGTACCGTCTTTGCAGCGGTGGGTGACCCGGTGCAATTTGCGCGGATTCTTGACCGGATGGAGGAATCACTCAAGGCTTCCGACTTCTCATTCACTGATCGGTTGGCTATTCGCACGGCACTGTCGCGCGCCCGCACGATGTCTGCCCCAGCCGCGGACGGGTCCGCCGCCAAGCAGCCTCAATCACTTGGCGATTGGAAACCGGTGACTGTGGAAATCGCGGAACTATCGATGCGTCCTGGCGTCCCCGCGAACAGCTTCGCCATCTCGTTCATGCAGGGCATCGCGTGGGCGCTGTTTGGTGCAGTGCTCTCCTTTGGATCAGGAATTGCCGAAGAACGGCAGCGCGGCACGCTGGTTCGCCTATTAGTTTCGCCGATGAGTCCAAATCAAATCTTGTTTGGAAAGGCGCTGGCATGCTTCGTGACGTGCCTCGCCACCGAGTGGATGCTGGTGTTCTTTGGCATGTTCTTGTTCCGCGTTGAAGTGTCACACTGGCCGCTCATGGTGGTGGCGACGCTGGTGACCGCGTTTGGATTCTCAGGCATCATGATGCTTCTTGCTGCGGGTTTCCGCACGCAGGGCGGAACACAAGGCGCGGGCCGCGCAGTGCTCTTGGTGCTCGCCATGATCGGTGGCGGAACGGTGCCGATTGTGTTTATGCCGCCATTTCTTCGGGTTGCCAGCAACCTCAGCCCATTCAAGTGGGCGGTGATGGCGGCCGAGGGCGCTACGTGGCGCAGCTGGGGAATGTCAGAAATGCTGCTACCACTCGCAGTGCTCGCTGCGATCGGGGTGTTTGGATTGACCGTGGGCACGGCATTGGTGCGACGGTCAATCTGACGGAACTCAGCTACGACTTCCCAGCAACGTGGAGAGCACCACGGCGGTCGGCATCAATGGCCACTGCATACTCACGCGGTACGCGGTGAAGTCTGCGGGCGTTCGTGACATCCACTGCATGCAGTCGTTCACCATTTCCCAATGTCGTGGCGCGATCGGCGTTGACCACGTTCGTGGGTCCGCGCCCAGCTCCTGTACTTGATCGGCAACCGGAATTCGCCCCCGCTCGCGGTCAGGTGAATTTTCACCGCTGCCGCCAGTGAGCAGACTGTATTGCGAAACCGTTGGGCTGCCAGTGACCGGAATGGCGCGCTCAATAAATACCTCTAAAAGCACGTGTTCCACGGGGAGGTCGACGCGGAGCATCACCTCCGCGTCTTCCACCGTGCCATCCCGAAGTGCAGGTCCTGCACTGGGAAGTCGTTCGCCAAAGACGCAGTCCACCGCGCCTCGGAGGCCAATGTCTCCTTCAGGAAGTTCGTACCAGAACCCATGGTCGGTTCCAATCGGGCGCAGGCTCTCGCCGCGGATGGTGGCGTACTCCGACAGCATTGGTGCAGCGTCGCGCGCTACGGAAGGATCAAGTGGTAGAGCGATGCCCGCGCTGCTGCGTCCTTCGTGACCGAGGACTCGGCGGCGCGCCACTGGCCATGAAAGGTCGCGTCGGCTACGGCGGAGGTCAAGAAATCCACTGACCAACGCAACATCAACGGCGCCGCGTTCGCCAACGGTGAGGAATGCCATCATCAGTCGCGTGCGTGCTTGGATGCCCCACAGCGCGGCGTTTGCCTCAAAGGCGCTGCGCCGAAAGCCGATGGCGCGATCATCTGTTTGCGGCTCGTCGGTGCATTGCGTCAGGAGCGCGCGGAACGCAGCACCTGTGCCGGCATGCTTGGTGATGACGCTTTCCAGTTCTTCAAGTGCGGCATCAAATTGGGCTACCGCGCCGGCGGTGGCACCAGCGGCGCTGACTGCGCGCGCAAAGATGCGCAGACCCGCTACTCCCGGCAGGTGCTTACTGGCGCTGAAGGCGTTCGGCTCTTCCACGAATCGCACCATGCGCCATGACAGGCTCTTGTCGATCGCAAGTTTGCGACTCAGCGCCAGGGAGTTCATGTCGCTCAGACCCGCGGAATCAATGGTGGACTTCGTTGCTCCGCGCAAGCGCTCAAGCGCGCGTTTGGCCGCGGACTCAAACGTTCCTGCCCTTTGGCCAGTGAGGACAACGGCCGCCCGTGGAGATTCAGTGGTGCTCGGAATATCCTGCATGTCTGGATCGTCTCTGGATAGGGGTGCCGCCCGGTGTTCAACGTTCCTGAGACGCCCGGACTTCGATGGCAAAAACATGGCCGTGAGGAATATAGCCCGAATTTCCGTGATGTCACGAATGGTCATCATTAATATCCTTCATATTGAAACGCCTTGGAGCCGCCGCAGCGGGTCTCCTACCCTTACTCTCCGCCATTCATGAACTGGACTCGCTTTCGGCACCACCTGCCGCTCCTCCTTGGCCTTGGCACCATCGTGCTTAACGTGGTGGTGAGCCGTGGGGCGGGCGGACAGCACTCACTGCTCACTTTTATCTGGCTTTTCACAGTGATCCTCGCCTGCGCCTATTCCGCCTCGCACTACGCGGACATGGTGGCGCACCGACTTGGGGAGCCCATCGGCACCCTGATTCTGACGCTGTCGGTGGTGGTGATTGAAGTCTCCATCGTGGCAGCCATGATGCTCGGTGGCGGTAGCGAGCCGACCGTTGCTCGTGACACCATGTTCTCAACCCTGATGATCATCATGAATGGGCTGGTTGGCATGGCGCTCCTTGCGGGTGGGATTAATCGTCGCGAGCAATTCTTCAACCTGCAGTCGTCCGCTTCGTACATCACCCTGATCATTCCGCTGGCGTTGATTGCCTTGGTTCTGCCGCGGCTCACCGAGTCGGAGCCGGGCGGGTTCATGACGCCGCGCATGGAAATCTTTGTAGCAGCCGCTTCAGTGTTGATGTACGGTGCATTTCTGTGGATGCAGACCTCTCGTTACCGTTCGTTCTTTGCACACGAGTCCGCAGAAACTGATGCCGAACAGGTCAACGACATTGGTCGGGTACATCCTGATTCGCAGCAGACGCTTCACGCCGGAGGTGCAAACCACCATGTAGCACTCATCAAGCCACTCTGGCGTGACGTGACGGGATTGGTAGTGATGCTGGTCGTGGTGGTCGTGCTGGCTGAATCGCTCGGTAAGTCCACTGTTGGATTTCTCAGGCAGACCGGATTGCCGCCAGCGATCGCGGGCGTACTGGTGGCATGCTTGGCGCTTGGACCAGAAGGCCTTGCCGCCATCAAGGCCGCGCGCCGCAACTCCATGCAGCGCACCATGAACATCCTCTTGGGTTCAGCGCTCTCCACCATTGGGCTCACTGTTCCTGCCGTCCTGATACTGGCCCGGATGCTCGGTCAGCACATTGAACTTGGGCTGCAGTTGCCGGAGATAGCGCTATTGATCGGCACCCTGCTCATATCAATCGTGAACTTCACGCACGGGCGTGCGAATCCCATGCAGGGTGTTGTGCACCTTGCGCTCTTTATTACCTACATCGCGTTGCTCTTTGATGTACCGGTGTTGGCAGTGGAGTGAGCGTAGCGACCTGGATTTATGGTTCGCCTCGCTGTGCCGGCTCGAGCACGCAGAACGTGGCCCCTTGCGGATCCCGCAGCACCATCACTGCTCCAATACTTGGGAATCCAACCACATCCGTGAGTGCGGTGGCTCCAAGTTGCGTCGCGGTCCGACTTGCTTCTTCAATGCGCTCAACGCATATGAACGTCAGCCACGCGGACCGGTCATCGGAGTGTGCGGTGGGCATGATGCCCGCGACGGATCGACCGTGCGCGTTCATGCGTCGTGCGCCATCGTCGCCGCCATCGGGCGGAAGTTCCGATTCCCATCCGAGCAATGCAGAATAGAACTCAACGGCACAGGCTGGATCGCGTGTCACCAAGTGGTTCCAGACGACGGCGCCTGGACCATGTTCGTTCATTCCGTCTGTCTTGCCGGGGTCTGCTTGGAACAGCGCGCATACTGCGCCGGTTGGGTCGCTGATCACACTCGAGCGCCCCATAGAACCCTGCGTCACCGGCGTGCGGATGGTTGCTCCCAGTTCAGCGGCGCGAGCGGTCATCAGTTCAATGTCGTCCACCGCGATGTAGCCGATCCAATGTGCCTGAACGTCCGCCGCCGACGTCGCGTTGATTGGCATCATGCCCATCAGCGTGTGCGAGCCGATGGTCAGCATGGTGTAGTCGCCATGCGGCATGGGAATGGTGGTAGCAGTGGCATTCAACAGTGCTGAATAGAACGCCGTGGAGCCAGTGGCATCGCGCGTGTTCAGGTCATGCCAACAAAATTCGCCGTGTAAGCAAGGGGTGGAGTGCCAAGTCATCCAAACAGCATAGTTTGTCCCTGTAACCGCACAATCAGGCACGGTGGGATCGCCAGCCTGGATCGGCGGGATAGTGTCAAGTGCGATCTATGTCTATGATTCGAAAGGGTCATGCCGCAGCCGCGTGTTCCGTGGGACGTCGTTGGTCGTTTGGTACCCCCCGCAGCGTGTCACAAACCTGCTCAGGAGATTCGCATGTACGGCATGGTCAATCAGGCAATCGAGGCGATGGTCACTGAGAAGTTTGGGGCACCGCAATGGGAATTGATCAAGGCGCGCGCGGGGGTAGAGGATCCCGCCTTCGTCATGATGAAGCAATATCCCGATGCAGTGACCTATGCGCTTGCGACCGCTGTCGCCGAGCACATGAACATGCCGATCGCTGATGTACTTCACGCGTTCGGAATCTATTGGATTGAGTTTGCGGGCCGGGGCCCATGGGGAAAATTGATGAAGGCGTCTGGGAGCAACACCTATGAGCTACTCAGTGCGCTCGACGCCATGCACACCCGGATTGCGGTGAGCTTTCCAGCGCTCGAGCCGCCATCGTTCCGCACCGAGCCGCGCGATGGCGGGGTGCTATTGGAGTATCGATCGCATCGCCCCGGACTTGCGCCGTTTGTACTTGGTCTCGTGCAGGGCATTGGGAACATGTACGGCGAACATGTAGATATCAAACAGATCGCTGCCAAGGACGCAGGCGCACCGTGCGATGCGTTTATGGTTCGTACTCGTCCCGCAGATACATCGGAGTAACAGCTCATGCTTGGAATGGTCAATCACGCACTGCAGGAGATGGTTGTCGAGCGTCACGGCGAAGAAGTATGGGCTGCCATCTGCGCGGACGCGGGCGTTGCTGAGCCGGTGTTTGTCATCATGCGGCCGTATCCAGATCAGGTGACATTTGACCTTGCAGCGGCGGTAGCGCGCCGTCTTGGCGTGCCGCTCGCTGACGCGTTGCAAGCGTTTGGACACTTTTGGATGGTCTATGCCGAGCGCCAACCGTGGGGGAAGGTGATGCGCTCCATGGGTAGCAATGTGCGGGAAATGTTGCCGGCCCTTGATGCCATGCACGCACGATTGGCGTTGGCATTCCCGGGTGTCACCATGCCGCAGTTTCGTGCTGAAACACTGGATAGTGGTGCTATCCATGTTCACTATTTCTCATCGCGGACCGGTCTCGCACTATTCGTGAAGGGGGTACTTGAAGGGATGGGCGCCATGTACGGTGAGACAATCGCAGTGACGCAGATTGAGGATCGCGAGAGCGGTGCTGATCATGACGTATTCCTCGTTGAGTTTCCAGAACAGGCGGAGTAGTGGTGAACATAGAGGCACAATTACTCCTGGACACGCTGTTCCCATTTCACTTTGTGATTGGCGGCGATGGAGTGATTGTCGGAACTGGAAAAAGTATGGCCAAGGTGTTCCCCGACTGTGTGGGGGCGCAGTTTCTTGATGTGTTTGAGGTGTTGCGGCCTCGTGCAGACTCTTTAGAAGCCGTTCGTAACTCAGCAGGGCATTTAACGCTGCTGGGGATTCGTCATACCCAGCGGCAGATGCGCGGACAATTTACCGTGTTGCCTGCAGGTGAGTTGGTGTTTGTTGGATCACCACGGATCGTCGACAACACGTCCATCTGGGCCTGGTCCGTAGGCATTACTGATTTCGCGCCTCATGACGGCAGTGCCGACTATGCCATGGTCATTGAGGCGATGAATTCGCAACTGCAGGACTTTGAGCGCATGGTCACCAAGCTCACCGCGCAGGAGCTTGTGCAGCGCGGCCTACGTGTTCGTGCGGAGGAAGCCAATAGAGCCAAGTCGAACTTTCTTGCCAATATCTCCCATGAAATCCGCACGCCGATGACGGCGATTCTTGGGTTCTCTGAACTCCTTGGCGATGAGGGGGTCGATCCCGCTGAACGGAGCGATTACCTAGAAACCATTCGCCGCAATGGTGATCATCTGCTAGTGATCATCAACGACATTCTTGACCTCGCCAAGATTGAGGCGGGCGGTTGCTCGATCGACATCAAAGAAGTGTTGGTGCCGGACGTCGTGCGCGATGTGGTGCAACTACTGCACATGCGCGCCGTTGCCAAGGGAATTTCCCTAGTCAACGAAGTACAGGGCGACGCGGCAATGTTGCCAATCTGCAGTGATGCGGTACGTATTCGGCAAGTGTTGCTCAACCTTGTTGGAAACGCCGTGAAATTTACAGACCACGGATCGGTGCGCGTGGTTGTGTCGGCGCAGCGATCGGATGCGCGCATGGAGACGCGCATTGCGGTGCATGACACCGGCTGCGGCATGTCTGAGGAGACCATCCCGAAACTCTTTAAGCCGTTCTCGCAGTTTGATACGAGTTACACACGACGACACGGTGGAACTGGGCTTGGATTGGCGATCAGTCTCCCCTGGGCGAAGCTGCTCGGAGGCAGAATTGACGTGGCCAGCGAACTTGGTCGGGGCAGTGTCTTCACGTTGATCTTTGAGTCCGAGGTCGCCGAGCCAGCGCCGGTGTTCCCGCTGTCGACGCCGTCACCGGCAGCACCCCGCCGTGGGAATGGTCCACTGACGGGTAAGAATATCCTGCTGGTGGAAGACAGCATTGACTCGCAGCGGATTCTGTCCGCGCTGATGTCGCTGGCGGGTGCGCATGTCGACATTGCATCGGATGGATTGAGCGCGGTAGCGCGCTTTGATGGCGTCTATTGCCCGGACTTAGTGATCATGGACGTACAGATGCCTGGTATCGATGGGATTGAGGCAACGGAGCGCATTCGTGCGCTTGGTTACCGCGGTCGGATGGTGGCGCTTACCGCGGCAGCGCTCGGTCTGGAGCGTGACCGCGCTCTCAAAGCTGGCTGCGAGGGGTTCTATTTGAAGCCCATTTCCCGCGCCGACCTGTTGGCGATCTGCATTGGAAATCAGCCGACGCAGGATTGACGTGCGTGCGCGGTGAGCTGGCTGGATTTATAGAAGTTCCGCAGCAATTTCGGTTTCGGTTCCGGTGATCGTTACCCTGCGGTGATGGTGGGCAATTCAACAATTCGCAGGTGTTTGTGGGTGGCGCTGCTGCTCGGGGTCATCGCGGCGCTTTCGTATGGGCGCTCCCTAGATGGCGACGTGAAGCCCAAAGGTGCGGGTAAGGGTGTTGTTCAGGCCGCGCCTGATTTCCCGATTTCGCTGCCCGCTGGTGCGGTGGTTCCGGCGGCGGCGGTGTCGCCGGCCGTACCGCCGGATGTATTTGTGGGTCGTGTCATGGCGCTGACGCGCACGCTGCAGTGCCCACGTTGCACAGGAACTGGTACGAAAGTGACGCGGCATCGAGACCTGACTGCGGCGCGTGCGGTCCCCACCATGCGTGAGACGCGCGAAGACTGCGGAGCGTGCCAGGGCACGGGCTTCAGTTTGAGTTCCGCGCGCGTGAGTCCAGTGTTAGATAGTTTCATCCCATTGCTCGGGGCCACCGATCCCGACGCGCCCGCCACGGCCAAGCTTCTCGACAAGGCGCGAACGGCTTTGGAGCGTCTGGGGTGTTCCGGGGAACTGGTGGAACGGGTGACGGCGACCACCAGAAACGGCATTAAAAGTGGGCGAATTCCACAGCAGGGCGCCCCATGTTCAGTGACCGGCGAGTTGGGGCAGCCGATTCCAATCGGTGGTGGCACGCGCCTGATTCCGGTCAAAGTTTCAGCACACTCCATGGTGTTCCTGCGGGCTCCGATCGTCAACGCCGCACCTTCGGGGGGCATGGTGCTTGTCGGAGGCATGGTCGCGGGGGCGATTACCAAGGTTGAGTGGCAGTGGGGTCAAGCGATTGTTCTTGATGCCGGCTACATCGTGCCCTTGGTTGTGCCGGAGCACAAGGGTCCCGGAGTAGATGCCGACAAGGACGGCGTGATTGACCGGCCACCCGCACCCACGAAGCCGAAGCGCGTCGGCTGCGGTACACCACAGCTTCGCACTCTCCGCAGCAGGAACCCCGATGTCGCGCACACCCGCCGAAGCGCAACCCGTCCAACTGATCTTCGACTTTGACAGCACCATCGTGGCGATTGAGGGCCTCGATGAACTGGCGCGCCTGGCGCTTGCGGATGATCCGCAACGCGTCCGCACCATGGAGGCGATCGAGGCGATCACGCGCGATGGGATGACTGGTGTCATTGGTATCGATGAGAGTCTTCGCCGCCGCTTGTCGATGCTGACTATCAAGCGCTCGCATGTGGATGCGCTTGTCAAGCTTCTGAAGCGCCGGCTGAGTCCGTCGTTTCGAAAGCACATCGCCGCGGTGCGTCGCAATGCCGATCGGATTCATGTGGTGTCGAGTGGTTTCCGCGAGTACGTGGAGCCGGTGTGCGCGGAGCTTGGCATTCCCGCCGAGCGCATTCACTGCAACGAATTTCGGTGGAAGGGCACTGCGGTGGTGGGCTATGACGTCGCCAATCCGGTGGCTAAGCCGGGGGGCAAGGCGACAGTAGTGCGGGCGTTGAAACTCCCGGGCCGAATTGTGGCTATTGGCGATGGCGTCACCGACGCAGAGATCCGCGACGCCGGCGCTGCGCACGAATTCGTTGCGTATTGCGAGAACATTGAGCGCGAGGCGGTGGTTGCGCGCGCGGATCGCGTGGCGCGCACGGTTGACGAGGTGCTGTGGCTGTACCGGTTGCCTGGTTCGCCAAGTTTCCCCAAGAGCCGCATGATTGCGCTGTTGTGCGAGAACATTCACGCTGATGCAGCGCAAGTGTTGCGGGATGAGGGATACCGCGTTGAAACGCTGAGTGACGCGCTTGCAGAGGATGAACTTGCCCGCGCTCTCAAGGGCGTGAGCATTCTGGGCATTCGCTCCAAGACCCGCGTCACTGCGCGCGCGCTGGAGTCCGCCGATCGCCTGCTTGCGGTTGGCTGCTTCTGCATCGGTACGGAGCAGGTGCAACTGCCCGCCGCTGCCGCGCACGGCGTCGCCGTCTTCAACGCGCCGTACAGCAACACGCGAAGCGTTGTTGAACTTGCCATCGGCGAAATCGTCATGCTGATGCGCCGCGTTCCAGATGTTTCGCGGCTGCTTCATGAGGGTGGTTGGCGAAAGTCTGCCACTGGATGCACGGAAGTGCGTGGCAAGACGCTTGGCATTGTTGGCTATGGCCATATTGGATCGCAGCTTTCCATCCTCGCTGAAGCGATGGGTATGCATGTCATCTACTACGACTTGCAGGAGTGCTTGGCGCTGGGCAATGCGCGCAAGTGTCGATCGCTCACGGAACTTCTTGGCAAGTCCGATGTGGTTTCTATGCATGTCGACGGTCGCGCTTCGAATCACCATTTGATTGGTGAGCGTGAGTTGCGGAAACTGCGACCGGGTGCGTTGATTGTCAATCTTTCGCGCGGGCATGTAGTTGATCTTGCCGCGGTTGCGGCATCGATCCGCGCTGGTCATCTTGGCGGTGCCGCCGTTGATGTCTTCCCAGAAGAGCCGCTTTCCAACCGAGATCCGTTCGATAGTCCGCTCCGTGGGCTTGCAAATGTGATTCTCACGCCGCACGTCGGTGGAAGCACCTCCGAAGCGCAGCAAGCGATCGGCGAATTTGTTGCCGCGCGGCTGGTGGAATTTGTAAATACCGGTGTAACTTCAGGCTGCGTGAACCTGCCGCAGATTTCAGCGCCACCAGTGCCGCGATCGCATCGGTTCCTGCATCTGCACCGTAACCAGCCGGGCGTGCTTGCGGCGGTAAACGCAGTGTTTGCACGGCGCAAGATCAATATCCTCGGCCAAGCGTTGCGCACCGATGATGCGATGGGTTATCTCGTCACTGATGTCGACCGCCGATACGCGGCCGATGTGATTGACGAGCTAAAGGCAGTCCCCGGCACTGCGCGCCTCCGCGTCCTCTACTAATCCGTCTACTCACGCGGGAATAGGTTTGCCGCATTCGGGGCAGAGCGGGGCGTTGCCGCGGCGCGGGTAGCCGCACTCGCCGCACACGCTGCGCATCCATTGCATTCGCGCCTTGCGCGTTGCTAGCAACACTAACGCTGGCCCGCACAACAACACTATCGTTGTTGTTCCCGCAATAATCGCCCACCAGCTGCCCCAACTGCAGTAACACGCGTCGCGCCGCGTAGCGAACACATAAGTTGGCGCCGCGATCGCTACTTCTACGCAGCTGCCTGCAAATAGCCATCGCACCCAGCGCGTGATTGTGCCCGGATGCCGCGATGATCCCGCATGGGAAAGTAGCCACGCCCACAGCGCGCCGATCGCTACCCATGCTCCGAGCAGAGTTGCCGGATGGATGACCCAAGAAAGAACATTGCCATTCGGTCCAATCACCCCGGTGTCGCGCAATATAAATGTCAGTAGATCCCCAGCAGTGAGCAGAATCCCCAAAGCGCACGCACTCCCAATAGCGGCAGCCCCAGCCATTGATGCGCGTAATGAGCGCCCCTCTTCGCCCGGCTGCCATCGCTTACACACGGGCGCGATCAGCAATACCGGCGCCACGGCGAACGTGATCGCGAAGCAGAGCATCGCTACGCTCCCCCAACGTAACTGGAACATCTCTCGGAATAGCCCAATGAGGGAATCAATCCATCCGTTCCAATGAGCTTCGATCAGTCCGGGAGCGCTGTTCGTCGACCGGTAAGTGGCCGTACCGCCTAACACGTGGTAGGTCGACCATCCATCGGAAGCCGAATGAGTGGTTGGAGAGTTTGCCTGCTGGATCCAATCAGTGGCGAGAAGCAACACCTCGCCAATCCCCGTGCTCGCCATCACACCAACTACCAACGTCAGCACCCCCATGCCGAAGAGCGCTATCACCCGCTTACCCCCACCGAATTTCATTTCGCCGCGCCCTTGTGTTGCGCGAACATCCATACCAGCACACCGTCCGCTTCACTCGTATATGCCTTCGGCCACGCTTCATGTCCAACGCCTGGATATTCACGCACGGTGACTGAACCACCTGCAGCACGCACCGCCTCTGCCATCGCGCGGCTGCATGTAATCGGCACCACCGGGTCATCCATGCCATGCGCCACCAACACCGGAAGCCCGCGCAAACGGCCAGCACGCGCCGGATCGCCTCCGCCGCAGATGCTTGTCATCGCTGCAAATTTCGCTGGCGTGCGCACCGCAAGATCGAACGCGCCGAATCCACCCATGGAAATCCCCGTCAGATACACGCGCGCCGGATCCACCGGCTTCGTGCGCATGACGTCATCGATCGCTAATTGCACCGCGTGAAGCGCACGCGTGGGCGAAGCCTTGGTCTTGAGCCCCTCGCTCCACTTGGCCCTTCCTTCGCTATCAAGCGCAATATCAACCCAACGCTCATCGGCTGGGCATTGCACCGCGAGTACGAAACATGGGGTCTTTGCTTGGAAAGCATCGCTCGCCGCGTCATTCACAAAGTGCTTCAACTGCGCTTCGTTGTCGCTGCCGCGTTCGCCGCTTCCATGCAGAAACACAATGAGCGGCACCCGAACGCCGCCTTGGATGGCCGCGGCGCGCGGCTCCACAAGTCGGTATCCGTAACTCACGGCGACTGCATCGCCCACCGCGGGCAATGTCACGCGTCCGGCACTCGGCACCGCGCCCACTACGCCTGCCGCCAGCAACAAAGGTGTGACTGCGCGCATCATGTCAGGGCTTCTCCGTCATATCGTCTGCCGAGGCCGCCGACACCATGCGCGCCAAGAAGATCGCCGGGAACATCACCCCGGTCATCGCTTCCAGCGTACATGCCAGACGAGCCCAGGAACTTCGCGCAGTGACATCTGCAAATCCGGAAGTAGTCAGCGTAGAAAAACTAAACCACAAGTAGTCAATCCAGCGGCCAATCGGAAATTCCGGAGTAGCCCCAGGGACACGGTAAGCCTCCGGATCCAAGATTGCGATCCGTTGGTGCACCATGGTGAATGCAATGCCGATCAGCAAGTAACTGGCTGCGCCAAGGTAAATCCTTGCTTCGCCGTGCGTGTTGCGGCTGAGTGCCGCACGGGCGATAGCCACCGCGGTCACCACATTGGAGAATGCCACCAGGAACCCCGGCACCACATGATCGTGCAGGGAAACGTCGCGGCCATCAATGACCAAGATCGCAATCGCAACAATGCTGGGCACGGCCACCACTGCGGCCCACCGCAGTCCGCCGATCACAAAGACGGCAGCAACGCTGGCGATGGTGACAAATATCGTTGTCGAAATCGGCGGGAAGGGACTCCCCTTGATGGTCAATGGCACAGTGCACAGACCGCAGATGAGGAACAACAGCATCATCTGCGCGAGCTTGATTCTGGGGAAACGTGTCATTATCGCCGCAGGCTACCGTGAATCCGCCGCACTTCCGCGCGCTGTATCACTTGCACGGACCCCAGTCACCAAGCAAGATCCCCAGGTCGGCACCGGTCACCAATCCATCATTGTCCAGGTCGCTGCGACTGATCGCCTGCGCCCAATCGCCAAGCAATATCCCCAGATCGGCGCCCGCAACAAATCCATCGAGATTGATAT
>JBDKKN010000153.1:0-7920 GCA_039796075.1 Planctomycetota bacterium
CATCACCAAGGCAAACACTATGTCCTTCACCTGCGCCATCGTCACTCCATCCGACGCCATTCTTGACACCCCCGCTTCCTATGCGAGCTTTGAAGCATGGGACGGTCAGCAGGGTGTTGCAACGGGCGCTTCGGCGTTCCTGACCAAGTTGGGAACCGGTGTGGTGACTGTGCAGACCGATGGCGGCGCATCCCGCGTGTTCGTGCTTGATGGCGGGTTTGCGCAGATGGATGGCAGCCGCCTGACCTTGCTGACCGAGAAGGCCATGGAGGCCTCTGGTATCGATATCACCGCCGCTGAGCGCGAGCTTGCCGACGCCAATGCCAAGGTCCTTGGCTCTGGCGATCGTGCTGCAACCCTCGACGAGCGCGCATCAATTGAGCGCGCACAACGCCTTGCGCGAGCCAAGATCATGGCCGCTCAGGCCGCCCGGAAGTAATCGTTCGATTGGCGTGGCAACCTGATGCCGCGGTTTTTGGCACACTACACCCATGACCCAAAAGAGCGCACCTGCGCCCTCGACCTTTGCACTGATGGCCGAATCGGCAGAGCAGGCGATTCCCTGCTTTGACCTGCCGTTAGAGCAGCGCGTCGAAGCAGTATTGATGGTGGCCGATCGCCCCTTATCTGAGTCACGTGTTGCTGAACTCTTGGGGATTATCGATGTCGCCCCCGTGAAGCGCCGCCGCAAGAAGGCTGATACAAACGCTGATTCTGAATCGGAAACTGATGCGGCAGTGGCACCGGCGGCTGAAGAACCATCGGCTGAGGAAACGCCACAACAGAAGCGTGCCGCCGCGCAGGTTCGCGACGCGATCGATTCATTGAACATTCGGTATGCGGCAGATGGTCGAACATTCCGTATCGAGAGCGTGGCGGGTGGTCGTCAACTGATGACACTGCCCGCGTTTGGACCAATCGTTGCGCGCCTGAAGGGCGTACGCGAGCAGGGCCGATTGACACAGGCTGCTCTGGAGACATTGGCGATCGTTGCGTATCGGCAGCCGCTCTTGCGCGCAGACCTTGAATCAATCCGTGGCGTGGCGTGTGGCGAAGTCCTGCGCAGCCTGATGGAGCGCCGCTTGGTGAAGATCGTTGGTCGCGCCGATGAGGTTGGCCGACCGATGCTGTACGGAACCACCACAGAGTTCCTCAAGCAGTTTGGCATCGGCAAACTCGATGACCTGCCGAACGCAAAAGACCTGAAGTAAGCCACCACAGCTGGATTGTGCGGTATTCGTAGCGTGCATACGCCGCGGGGTCTCATTAAAAATAAGCCGGACGGCATTGCGTATGACCGCAAGCCGCCCAGCAGGCGTGTCAGAGAAATATCAATCCCGTCATTCGCGCCGACGTCGGCGCTGGCTCAACCCAACCAGTGCAAAGGCAGCCATAGCGCCTGGTGCTGGAATCGCTTCCAACACAAAGGCCGTTGTCAGATCAACTTGGTCTCCAGCGCCCAGTTGAAAGAGCAGACGGATTCCCATGGCGTCACCCATGGCCATTGCTGGCTGGGTGGGAATGGGTTGTCCAAACGCTTCCCCAGGAATCGACGCAACACTGTCCGCAGCGGAAATCACCGGAAACGGCGTATTGAGTAGCGAAGCAATGCTGTTATTCATCGCGCTGGCACGAATGTAAGCAGTCCAGATGGAGTTGCCATTTGCTGATGCAAAGAGCCCGCCATCTGAATTGCCCGTCAGCACGCCACTGACAGAGCCACCGGTCAAACTGCTGGAACCGTGTGCAAACGTACTTGCACTGATATCTACAGTGAATGTCTGCACCGACGCGGATGCGTTGATCACCGTAATCATTCCACCAAAGATCGCACGATTGGAACTGGTGGTATCTGTGGCGGTCAGCGTAAAGTTGGACAAGAAGCCAGTTCCAGGAAGCGCGCTGTTGTAGCTGTATTGAAAGGGGCCGCCCCCCGGTGAACCGACGGGCGTAGCAGATGCTGAGCCGCCTGAACTTCCGTTCACAGAAATCTGCACCACGGGAATTCCCGCGATTGCTGATCCCGTCAGGGCAGTCACTGCAAGTATTGAACTGAGACAGAACTTCATCTCGGGCCTTTCCCTCATCGGTATGTCAATGCTGAACCAAACCAGACGTCACTAGAACATTGCGATCCAAACAACTAGAAGCAAGTAATCAATGTGACCGATCAACTCTTTCGGCGTCGGCCGTACGCTGCACAACCCGCACAGGCCAACAGAGCGAGGACACCAGGTCCCGGAACTACGTTGAATGTGTAGGCGAATGAAACGGCATCACCGGCGCTAAGCGTGAAACGAAGCACCACGCCTGCATTGCCATCAGCAGGCACACCGGCGGGCACTGGAGTGTTGGCAAAACTCGCAGGCACGGTGGCGCCACTCAAAAACTGTCCGACCGCAAATCCGAACTCGGGGGACTCCCAAAGCGCTTGCACGGCGACGCCGTTTATAGTCGCTGTGTAGATGGCATTACCGACAGGGTCATTACTCAACGACGCACCGTTCCCGTTCAGGTCGGTGAGTGTTGCGGTGATCGAGCCATTCATCACGCTTCCACCAGAGCCGCCAGAAACCGGCGCGTACTGGTAGTACGTGTATGTCCTGCTTGAAGCAGACATGTTGTAGAAGGTTTGCGATCCGGAGACGACACCAGCCGAGGCCGAGTATCCAGTTCCGAGTACGGCAATGCATGCGATAGACCAATGAATAGAGACCATGTGCCCTCCTCCTTTAGGGGGACACGGCCAAACCCTTTCCCTCGGGTACGGCCGATTATTGTTTTCCGAACGCTTCTACTGACGAGTCATTCCTTCAGCACTCTGACATTACCCCATTTCTCCACAGAAGCAAGAAGTCGAGCCAAACTCCTGGAACTTGAAGGCAAATTCGGTGGCAACAGGAGCCCCAGACCATCGCTTAGCGCGGAAATTCCGCAACGGAGAGCCACTAATCAGCGATATTACGACCTTTCGACTGGTAACCTTAAATCATTACTGATACTGGAGATAGCATCGCCATCGTGCCGCCGCCACTCCTCAATCACCCGGAGCATGGTTTCCACGTCGGGTGCTGTTCGGATGCCCTCTTTGAGCCCCTTGACGTGGCCCATGGACTTGCCGTACCAACTGATCCGGCTCCGCATGCAGTGCAAGACGTGCTCAACGGCGTGGTACCGGTTGAGTAACTCCACATGCCGGGCAATGCAATTCAACTTTTCGTGAAACGAAGGTTCAGGTGGGAGTTCTCCGGTCCGGAGCAGCCCCAACGCGCGCCGGAAGATCCACGGGGTCCGTAGTGAACCACGCCCAACCATGACACCGCGGCAGCCGCTTGCCTGCATCAGTGCGGGAACGTGCTCCGGCTCGTTCACATCACCGTTGCCAATGACCGGGATGGTTCGGACCGCCTCCACCACGGCGCCAATCCGGGCCCAATCCGCAACCCCGGAGAACAGTTGTACGGTCCAGCGTCCATGCACCGTCACCGCTGCGATGCCGGCGGACTCTAGGTCGCGAGCGAGTTGTGGGGCCACAAAGTGCTCCGGGTCCCAACCGAGCCGCAACTTGGCGGTTACCGGCACGCGACCATTGGAGTGGCGCCGAACCGACTCAACAATTCGCTCAGCGAGTTTCATGGTGCTCAGCGCATCACAGAGAAGCAAGGAGCCGCCATGCTTCTTTGCCACCTTGTCTACTGGGCAGCCCATGTTGATATCGATTAACTGCGCGCCGTGGTCGATCGCCCAACGTGCGGCTTCGGGAAGTGGGTCATCCCAATTGCCATAGAGCTGCATACCGCATGGTTGGTCGAGCCCGTTGGTTGCGGCGAGGTCAATGCTCTTGGAAGTACCGCGCAGGACGGCAGTGCAGTTCAAGAGGTCAGTGCTTGCAAGACCAACACCACCTTGTTCGCGGCAGAGGATTCGGAATGCCAGGTCGCAATGTCCTGCGATCGGCGCAAGTAAGAGCGGTGTTTCAAGTCGCAACGGTCCAATGTGAAATCCTTCGCCACGCAGCGCGGGGGTGCTACTTGGCGCGCTCATGATGTTGATTCCATGACAGCGTCGTGTAGCCGATAGAAGCCCAAGAGAAACATCCCTGCTGCAAAGGGCTCAATTTCCAGCCGTCCCTTGATGGTTCCGTAGCGGTACAGGTGTTGCCCCTGAACTGCGAATGGCTTTGTAAATGTTGCCTCGATGGAATCAAATGGCGTGGGCGGAAGGCCGATGCAGCAACCGTCCCACTTGTTGAGCATGAACATTGCTTCTTTGGTTTGAAATACTTGCAGCGGCGGTGCCCAGTATCCGCTGATTTGCACCCACGCTCCGCGCAAGTCCGCAATGCGCCCGGGCACTTCATAGATGGACTTGGATGCGTCCACCGTGCGCGCGGCGCTTGTCAATAGTTCCCAGGTGATTTGGTATGGATCCGACTCAGAGCCAGAGCCTCGCACCATGTACTTGCCATCAATACGTACCGTCTGGTGATCGATTCGTTCAATGGTGGCTTTGGCGCCAACTGTGACTTTGGGGGCAGTAGTGGTCGTGGTGGTAACGACCGGCGGCGCGAGTGCGGGCAGAGGAGCAGCAACAGGAGCAGCAACAGGAGCGGCAACAACAGGGGCGGCGACGGGAGTAGCGGCAGGATCGACTACTAGCGGCTGCGGGCAGACCAAGGCAACCTCGGCGGCGCGAACTTCCATGGCGACGCTGGGAGTACCGGCGCGCGGCCACCACGCGGCGGCAATCGCAGCAAGCACCAACAGTGTGGCAGCAGTGATCCAAACAGCACGCATAGCGGCATCGTAGGGCTGTTAGGCGTATTCGACGAGGTGCACCAGTGCGTCATGTACCTGCGTTGCGTGGACTGAGCCCGCATCAAGCATGTCCAGGCCATCAGCAATCAGGACTGGCGCATAGGGAGTGCCTGACTCCACTCGCCCGTGACTGCCGCGAACCAAGGACGTATCGAGCGGTACCGTTTCAAGCAACGCCCGCATTCCTAGTTTGCGCAGCAGCAACTGGCGAGCAACGTATGCGGTGGGCGCCGTGATCGACGGATCCATGAACAACTCCAGTGGGTCGTAGCCGGGCTTGCGGTGAATATCCACCGTGCGGGCAAAGTCTGGAGCAGAACGTGGGTTGTTCCACCATGGGTAAGCAAACCATGCGCCGGCCGCTGCCACCGCAAGGAGGTCCCCGCTCCGTTCGTGCTGAATACCAAGGCCACGCTGGGCAGCACTGTCGAGCAGTTGCTCAATGCCAGTTTCGCCGGCAAGGAGTGCGGCGCGCACTGCAGGAAAGTCAGACGCGTCTTTTACATACACATGCGCCACCTGATGGTCACACACTGCAAATGCGCGGCTGGAGCCAGCGTCCAGGTATTCACGCTCGCCTTCATTCCGGATGGCAAGAAACCCGGCGTCGCGCAATGTTCGGTTGGGCGTGAGTGCATGATCTACAGGTGCAATTCCATACTCGCTCAGTACAACCACCTGCACACCGCGTTGTTCATAGAACTTGTGGATTCCTTCAAACACGCGATCAATCTCGCGAATTTCTTGGTCGATGCGTGGGTCTTCTGGGCCAAACTTTTGCAAGCAGTAATCAAGGTGTGGCAGATAGATCAGATGTAAATCTGGTTCGAACTTCTTCTCCACACTCATCGCCGCGCACGCAATCCAGTCGGTGCTGCGAATGTCAGACATGGGACCCCAGAAGTGAAACAGTGGAAATTGGCCGTGTTCTTGCTGCAATTCATCGCGAAGTTCTGGCGGTTGTGTCCAACAATCGGGCACCTTGCGACCATCGGCGCGGTACTGCGGGCGCGGCGTGACAGAAATGTCCGCGCCGGAGTACATGTTGAACCACCAGAAGGAGTTGGCAATCACTGGTGCCTTGCGCCCCGCAGCGTGCGCTCGTTGGCGCAGGGTGTCCCACACCATGGGGCCGTGCACAAGGCGGTTCGATTGCTTCCAGAAGTGCACCTCTTGCAAGGAGCGGTCGAACCATCCATTACCGACGATGCCGTGCTGCCCGGAACGCTTGCCGGTCAGCATGGAGCTTTGTGCGCTGCAGGTGACGGCGGGTAGATCGGTGGCTAGCGTCCGGATGCCGCCCGAGCGCTGCGCGAACGCTTGGAGGTTCGGGCACTTGCGCCGCGCGAAGACGGCTGGACAGAGCCCGACGATATTGAGGACGGCAACGCGCACGCGGGCAGGATAGGGCGAGCGCCGAAGTGAATCCCCGCGGCGGCCAATTGTGCATCAACTTGCGCCGCCCAACCGCGATTTGCCGCCGGGCTGGCGGGGCTTGGGTGAAGCACCTGGTGGATCAGCGGCGGGGTGCGCATTGGGTCAGCGATCTGTAGTTGTGCCAACACACGCTCCGCGCGCTGGCGGGCGAATGCCCCGAAGCCCACCACGTGTATTGGCTGCAGCGCCACAATGACCGCGCCAAGCGCCTCATCGCAAGCCAATTCGAGCATGTGCGTGGCTTTGGCACCACGACCAGTTCGAGGAAGCTTGTCGGGGGTTTGGTTGGCACCACTGGCCGCTATAAAGGCAAGCGGACACCAGTTCCAAATGAAGGCTTGGCGAAAGAACTCATCGGGCGTACCAAATCGTTGTTGCGCCCATGCCCACACTCGAGCGCCGCTGACCTCACTACGCGTGCACGCCAGGCCATCGATGGGGCGCTTCGGATGCATGTGCTTCGGCGCGGTGATCTTGGCGACACGTTCGGTGATGCCAAGAAATCCTCGGACTGCAGCTACCTCACCAAACGGCACGCCGGTTTGCGCCATACCGAACGGACCAGGATTCATTCCTACAAAGAGGACGTGCGGTTGGGTGTGCGCCCGTGCGAGGAAGGCAGAATGTGCGCCCCACGCATATTGCAGAGGGTTGTAGGTGTATGCAACTGGCGGACTGAAATTCAACAGAGCACAGCGGTCTCGCAATGTGCTGGCGATTCGTTCAAGCGAGGTATGAAGCTTCTTGTTGACCCGAGCGGGCATGCTCACATTTCAAACCGCAGACCGGCATAAAGTCGGATGTCGTTTTGTATCGCGTCTTTCGGCGTTACCTCAGACTGGTACTGCCAACGTATGCCGCCCAACAATTTGAGACCCTTGATGTCTTCCAACATCATGGTCCACTCGGTACGGAACAAGTGCAAGAAGTTGGTGGGGTCATCAAACGCGGGCGCGATCCAGTAGGAACCAACAATCGCCTGACGCTCAGTGATCTTCCAGTCCCATTCAAGTTCTGCATACAACTCCGCTTGCCCGTCGTTTTGGTCACCAAATTCATAGGTGTAACCAGCACCAAGCTTTCCAATCAACTTTGCAGGCGGCATCTTCAGGAATTCGTATCCGAGTCCACCCCATGCGGACAGGCGATTTTCATAACTCTCGAGCGGAGCACTTTGCCCCTGGCCCTTCACGAACCACAACACGCGCGGGTTGGAGGTAAAGCGGCGGTCATAAGTGGTCGTACCAAGCAAGTTGTTGTCGGTGTTTTCGCCGTCAACAAGCTTGTAGAAGAACTCAACGTTGTTCGACCACTTCTCAACATCGACCACGTCATAAATCGCCGCGGCTGCTGCGCGGAAGTCAAGTTGATCGTTGGCGGCGTTGACGTAGTTGACGTTGGCATCAAGGACGAATTTCCACGGTGACGGCGGCGGCGCTGGAGCCGGAACCGCGCCCTTCGCTGCGACATCATCAGCGAGATTCACGCCGTCTTGGGGTCGCGGCGCGTCCATCACCGCATTTGCAGCGGGCTGCGCCTCTTGGCGTAGAGCGCTGTCATCGGTAGTAGCCGCGGGTGCGGCCGCAGGAGCTGTCGTAGCAACCATTGACGCGATCGACGCGCGCGCGAGCGTGATCTTTCCCAAGACCGGGTGCAGCAAGACGAT
>JBDKKN010000154.1:0-2923 GCA_039796075.1 Planctomycetota bacterium
CCGCTTAGCCTCGGGCGAATCTGTTCGTCCGGTTGGCACCCACGGGGCGTACGTCCAACTGCCGGACTTCTCAGTTTCACACGCCGCTTACCGAGGATCCCGTGCTCACTGCGGGGGCTCGAACATAGAAGGCACTTGGATGCCAGGGGCTGGAACCTGTTCCTCTAGCCGCAGGCGGCCAGGAGAGATTTTTGGGGCGCAGCGCATTTAGAACGGCACTTTTTACTCATTCTGAAATTCTCAAATAATGCATGATGGCTGGGGGGGGGTAAATCTCGTTCTTGTATTCGGAGCGTGACATCAGCCGCAGGTGAAGCCTGCAAGTGGTGAACGCAATTCAAGAAGCGATTGCGCCGGTAGGGCAGCCGTGTGTAACAACCTTGCCGACGGTTTCGGCTATTTCATGCCTACACGAGAGTGTGGGCCCCACGGGCGAGAGCCCAGAATTGAGTTTCAGATGCGTAACACAACGTTCACTTCTTCAATGGTTGGTATTGCTGCGGCCGTGGCCGTAGCGAGTTCGGCGAGTGCGGCGATCGTCTCTGGTCCTGGTGGCTTCTCCGACTGCGCGACTTTCAACCCTTCTACGAGTACGACCATCACCTACACCATCGTCGCCTTGAGCAACTCGACCTTCGGCACCTTCTCCATGGGGTTCGGGGTGTTGGATGCGAGTAATAACGGCTACACAGCCGGTATCGAAGTGACCAACATCGAGTACTCGACCGATAGCGGCACGAATTGGACTCTTGGTGCTAGCTCGTACACCACCGGCAATACAACCTACTCACAATTTGTTGGCGCTGCGCCCGGGAGCGCGGCTTGGGCCTTCAGCTTCACGGACAACGGCAGCGTTGGCTCTGATGGCGGTATCGATCGCAGTACTCTGCGCGTAAGAGCGACTTTGTCCGCCACGAGTTCGATTCCGAACGACTACCAGTTTTACGGGTTTCAACGCGGTCAGTATTCACCAGCCGGAAATGCATTCGCGGGCGCCACCTTCTCGACTGCCGTCCCAGCCCCAGGCGCACTCGCCCTGCTCGGCGCGGCAGGTCTCGTCGGCGCTCGCCGCCGTCGCGCCTGACATTCACTCTGCACTCCACGTTGGCTCCGGCCAGCGTCCACACTCCACGCCCCCTGGCGCTCACGCGTCTGGGGGCGTGTGTGCGTTGGCGTGCTCCAACAACCGCAGTCTGTTGATCTCCGCCAACCCATCCTGGCCGCAGGCGCCGGAGAGGACAGGGCCGCGCTCAGCGGCCGTCCTCGTAAGGCGGATGCGGGCCAGTAAGAAAACGTGATGCAACAAAGCCCCAGCACGACAGCGCGCTCCAACAACGCCCCCAAAACCCCGCCCAGAATTCATCGTGTCATCTACGCGGATTGCGACCCGGTCGCGGTGGGGTGCGCGGTTGCGTGGTCGCCGCGCGAGCAATGGTGGAGATGCGCGCGTCCGCGGTAGGTGGTTCGCTTGACTCTGCTGCCGCCTCGCTGGGCGCAGCCGCTTGCATGGCATCGTCGGAACTCGGCTCCGCCAGGCGCGCAAAGATCAGTCGACCTGCCGAAGTTTGCACCGTGTTCGTCACCACCGTCTCCACGGTCAGGCCGATCTTGCCCGCGCCATGATCGATGACCACCATGGTGCCATCTTCCAAGAAGCCGACGCCTTGATGCGGGTTCTCGCCACGCTTGACGATCGCAATGCGCAACTGCTCGCCGGTGACCTGTCCAGTCCGCATGGCGGTGGACACCGTGTTGAGATTCAGGCACGCAACGCCGTTAATTTGTGCCACGCGTTCGAGCCCGCTGTCCGTGGTGACGATGCGGAATCGTTCCGCCTTTGCAACTTCTACAAGCGCGCGGTCCACGGAGCGACCCTCGGCGCGCAAGTCCTCAATCTCAAGATCGACCCACGGATTCGCCTGTAAACGCTGCAAGACATCCAGTCCGCGGCGTCCGCGCTGGCGCTTGGTTGCGTCCTCTGAATCGGCAAGCTTCTGTAGTTCGTCAATCACAAATTGTGCGACCAGTACCGGTGCGTCAATGATGCCGGTGCGCCCAAGGTCTTCAAAGCGACCGTCGATGAGTACGGAAGTGTCGAGGAGGAGCGGTCGTGCGCCGCGCACTTGGCGCGCGAATTCGACGTAGGGGATCACCAAGCGAAAGTCGTCGCGCGTGGTGAGTACCACCGACACGGACAGGTACACCAAGACGATTCCGATGGTGACCTTGGCGAGACCTAAGTAGACGGAACTTGATTCTCGGAGATCCCACGCGCCAGCCACCAGATCGATCACGCTGCCGACGGCGACCGCGCCCACTAGTCCGAGCATGATGCCGACAAAGATGCCCACCACCCATGCCAAACGCTTGTTGGGCGTGAGCGCATCGACGGTAATGATGATGAGCCCCAGCGCCACCGCGGCGACCATTAGCCCGATGACGGTGCTGAATCCGAAGTCGAGCGCGCTGGTGCGGTTGCTGGCGATGGTCAGTACCACCACCGAGATCAGGACAACCACGAAGATCGATCGCAGCACCAGCATCAGGATGCGCTGAGAGCGTGAATCAGCGGCGGCTAATCGGTTGCGTCGGCTTGCCGCGGTGGGCAGGGGCGCTTGCGGTCCGCGGTCATCGGCAGGCTTGTCGGCGGTCGGTTCGATCATCCGGGACGAGTGTAGTCCGCGCGGTTCTTGGCTTATCCCGGATCGGTTACCATTCCGCTCCCTCGGCGGCGAGGAGGACGGCCGGGTCCCGTCGTCGGTTGGCCCGTGAACCTGGTCAGGGCTTGACCGCAGCAGCCATAAGCGGCGTCGGCCGAGCGCCGGTCCGCCTGGTCGTCCTCCCAGCCGCCGATTTTCTTTTTTGCGCCCTCCGCGCAGGACGAGGTCACCGTGGCGAGCAGCACTAAGAAGAAGAAAGACAC
>JBDKKN010000155.1:0-12352 GCA_039796075.1 Planctomycetota bacterium
CTTCCGGCGAAGCGTTGCTTGATCCATTGATTGCCACGATGACATCGTGCGACATGATGCCTGCTTGCTCAAGCGCAAGACCAGGAATGACTTGTGCCACATAGGCGCATTCCGCGCCAGACGACATGGTGTGTTCAGCATGAAGATGCGCAAGGGCCGCCGGCGGTACTGCTTCCAGTCGACCGCCAAGCATCGCCTTCGGTGCCGTCAACGTGGCGCCATCGCGCGTGTGGTAGACGCCCGGCGCATCAACCTTCGTGCCGTGTTCTGGTGTCCACGTATCTGGAAGATCAAGGCGTTCAATCACCGTGCCTTGGTCATTGATCACCGCCACATGATTTCCCTTGCGCACCACGTGGTCCGGCGGAACCGGCTGCGAATCCATGAAGACCTCAATGCGATCGCCACTGAAAGCCCGCAATTCCCAGCGGTGCGCTTGTCCATCGCGCGTTGGGCGCGTATCGGTTGGACTTTGCGCAACGGCGGTCGGCGTGACGACGGTCATCTGCTTCGGCGCGGCGGCAGGCCGCTCCACGGCCGTAGCGAGCTCATCCGCTGGCTCTGCGGTTGCGCTGGAAGCACCAGACTCCCCAGAAACCGACGCTGCGTCCGATGTTTCGGCGCCGTCGGTGGCCACCAACGGCTCAGTTGGCTGCTCGGTGCTTGCGCAGCCGGCGAGTGCGAGGGTGATGCAGCACGTTGAGATCAGGGTGGCGCGCATACGAATCATGATACAAGCATCATCGCAGCGACTATCTTCCTCCCTCGCTGAACCTCACGGATCCCATGTTCCAAATGCTCCCCAAGCTCCCCACGCTCCACACGCGCCCCATGTTGCCTACACCCTCGTCACTCCCCATGCTCCTCACCGTCGCATCCCTCATGCTCTGTGCATGCGGCGAACACGCCGGCCAGGATGTTGCAAGTGCTGGCGCCGGGGCCACCTGGCGCTGGCGTGCGGAGAAGATGGAAGTCAGCGCGCTTTCAACACCGATGGTGGCTCGCGCCGGGCGCGGATCCATGATCGACGCGCGCACTGAGTTCTTTGACAGCGACCGCGACGAGACCAAGGCCGTCGGTCAACTCACCGTGGTGGTGCGCTTTGATAGCAATGAAATTGGGCGCCAGTCCGCCGACCTTGCCGGAGTTGGCGGCCACGCCCGTGCTTGGGATTCAGTGACCGAGACCTACTCGATGCAAATTCCACTCACCATCGATCCGCTACCGGGACGCATAGTGGTGTTGCAGGCGACCTTTGAAGGCGTTGATGGATCGCGGATGACGGCCTCGCGCGAGGTGCGCTGGCCGGAGACCGCGCGATGACCAACGCTGCATCCTCGCCGGCCCCGCGCCGACTGGGGATATTCGCAGCTGATTCACTCCTTCTGACGGCAGCATTGATCTGGGGCGTTACCTTTGTTGCGCAGAAATTTGCCACCGAACACATGGGGCCACTGCTCTTCACGGGCATTCGCTTTTCGATCGGCGCAGCCATTCTTCTGCCAATCGCACTGCCACGCTTTCGACGCATTGCCTCCGGGCGGGCCCGTCGCAGCGCATTGCTTGGTGGTTGCCTCGCCGGATGCGCCATGGCGCTTGGCAGCACCTTGCAACAAGTGGGAATGCATTCCACCAGCGTGAGTAACGCGGGGTTCATCACAGGCCTGTACGTGATCATCGTGCCAATGCTCGGCCTCTTTGTTGGGCAGCGAGTCCGCTGGAACGTATGGATCGGCGCCATCTTGGCCGTGGCCGGACTCTTCTATCTGAGCCTCTATGACCCATCGGGCAGCGCCACTGGAATTTCTATCAACGAAGGCGATGTATGGGTGTTGGCATGCGCGCTCGCATGGAGTTTCCATGTGCAGATCATCGGGTGGGCGGCCCCGGACATTGACCCGTTCGTCATCAGCGTGATTCAATTTGCGGTGACGGGCGCAACCGCATTGCTTGCATCACAGGTCATTGCGCACGGCTGGCCCACCGAGACATGGGGCGCGCGCGAGGTCTTTGAACTGGGAGCGTTGCAAGCAGTGGCGTGGCCGCTCGCCTTTGCCGCGCTCCTCTCGACATGCATTGCATTCACATTGCAGACCGTGGCACAGGGCAGCGCGCCACCCGCGCACGCCGCCATCCTGTTGAGTCTGGAGAGCGTGTTTGCGGCGTTGGCCGAGGCAGTCTTTCTGGTGGCCGGGTGGACGAGCCTGGGCTCGCCGATGACGCGCTGGAAACTGGCCGGCTGCGCCTTGATGTTTGCGGGCGTGGTCTTGAGCCAATGGCGAATTCGGGCGCGCGCGGCGGGCGCATGACGGCAGCAGGTTCCTATACTGCGCAGTCCATGTCCCTTGAAATGTCAGCATTCCCCGCCGGAACACGCATCCGGGTTACTCAGCAGCTGCCCGCGGTGCGCCACGTCAGCACCACCACCATTGAGGGCACGGTGCTTCGTTACCGCCAGTCCGAAACCGGGAGCTGGTTTGCGCACAGCCAGCACGATCGCCTCTGGCTTGATCGTTTGGAGATTCAAAAGGACGACGGCGAGATCACCGTACTGAACCTTGATCAGTACACGGTGATTGAACCGAGCGATCGCGGTTAACTCAATCAGTTTGCTTGCGGCTGCCTGTTCGTGCTGGCCCATGCCTACTCATGCAGGCTCGTCGGCACTCGCCTGCACTCATCCCACTAATCGCGGCGCAACCGTCACCTGCGTTCGCCCAGCGCGCCATGCGGCGCCCATGTCACGCGCGATGTACTCGTTGACGCCGGCAAGGGTTAGTCGATCAAACTCGGCCGCGCTCTGTGCCAGGTCCATGGCCTCCCCAAGACGCCACAATTGTGACGCAATGGTGGCGGCTCGAGCGCTGGAACTTTCGCCACTCATGATCAGGCCCGCCTTGGCGCCTACCAGGGCGTCGCGGAACTCATCGGCGGTGATTCCCTGCTCGAATCGCTCCAGTTCGTGCATGATGCATTCCAAGGTGCGCGGGGCGCGTTCGTGGGTGCTTCCGGCATAAACCTGCACCAACCCGCGGTCACGGCCCAGTGCCGAGGAGGCGCCGACTGAATAGCAGAGGCCGCGCTTCTCGCGCACCTCGGTGAAGAGACGGCTACTGCTTGCACCGCCCAAGATTCGGATGGCCACGCGATGGGCGTGGGCGTCGGCGTCCCGGTCAGGCGGGGCATCGAAACCGATAGCAAGGTGCGTCTGTTGGGTATCAAGCTGCACCAAATGCGATCCGCGCAGGGCGGGGCGGGTCTCAACGGGGTCCTCAGTGGAGCCGCTCCAACCCTCAAGCAGGCGTTCCACCATGTCCCGGGCACGTTCGGGCTCAATATCGCCAGCCATGCCGATCACCGTGCCAACTGGACGGGCGCGGCGCGACCATGAGGCGCGGATACGGTCCTGGGTGAGCGACTGCAGCCCAGCAACGGTTCCGTAGCCACTGCGATTAAATGGAGCCGGCATTGCAAACTCGCGCAGGCGAACGCCGGCAAGGTGTTGCGGCTCATCTTCCAATCCATTGAGGGCTTGCAGCGCAATGGCGCGCACGGATTCCAGGGCGTCTGCATCAAGGTGCGGCTGCCGAACCACCAAGGAAAGCAGGCGCATTGCCTCTTCGATGCGTTCGCCCATGCACAGCGTGGAGAGCATGGTGTGATGGACCGCAGCTGCCCCATGGCGTTGCGCGCCGAGTGCATCGAACGCATCGGAGATGTCGCGGCTTGATTTACCCGCCGCGCCGCGCAGGATGAGTTCGGAGAGCACCGTGGCCTCGCCCTCACCAGCATCGCCCTCTGGATCGCTCGCTGTTCCGACCGGCAGCATCCAGACCGCGGCGCAACTGCGGGTGCCGGGCATGCGTTCCACCACCAGGCGGGCGCCCGAGGTAAGCGTGTACCAACGAAGAAGGTCAGTAGCCATGTGGGAAGAAGGGTAGCAGCGAAGGGGGTCGAGCGGCTGACGTTTGCTGACGCTTCGGCAAGTCAACCGCGCGCAAAGTCGGCAAACCAGTCATCGGTCACATGCATTCCCACCGGTTGTTGTGCTAACCAGCGTGCCATACGCAGTGCCCCCAGCGCAAAGAGGTCGCGGCTGGTGGCGGAGTGGCTGATCATGATTCGTTCGCCGGGACCACTGAATGCCACCACGTGTTCACCGACCACATCACCAGCGCGAATAGCGTGAATTCGGGCTGGATTCATGGGCTTTCCTGCGCCAGCAGTCACTGCAGCGGCCAGGCTCAACGCGGTTCCACTGGGCGCATCAAGTTTGCGTACGTGATGCGTTTCCGTAATGTCAACATCAAATTCCGGCAGTAGTCGTGCTGCATCCATCACCAGTTTGCGAGTCACCGCAACCCCCAACGAAGTGTTGGCAGCCACCATGGCGGGCACCCGTGTGGATGCACGTTGGATCGCATCACGTGACGCTTGTGAAAGTCCAGTGGTCCCCACCAGAAGCGCGCATCCGAGCGTGGTTGCAGCCTGCGCAGCGCGCATGGCACCGTCGTCGCTTGAGAAATCAATCACCACATCGGCGCCGCCGGGCAGAACTTCCAGTTGATTATCGCGGTCGATCGATTGCGCGATCAGGTATCCGCGTTCGGTTGAGATGCACCCCAAGAGGCGTTGACCCATCCTTCCGAGGGCTCCATGCAAGACAATACGCAGTGGACGCAAAGAATCTTCAGCAACAGAAGAGCGGGATGACTGAGTGGTCGTCATGGGTGCATTCTCTGCAAAGGGCGCGCGATTTGCTCGGGAATTCTCGATGAATCCGTGCACTTGCAGTGATTTGCAGTTCACCCTGTAGCAGCACGAAGGGGTGCATCAAGTGCACTTTCAAAGAAATCTTATAAAAATTCTTCTCAACCCCCTTCACAGGCTGTGCCGATACAGGTATTAATAACAAGCGTTCAGGAGCCGAGTTACGCGGGCCTCTGATCACTCCGACCCGTACGCGTAACACAAAGGGAGCCAAACCATGGCCAAGAAGAAGAAGGCTGCCAAGAAGGTAGCTAAGAAGACCGCGAAGAAGAAGAGCAAGTAAATCTGCTCGACCGGACAATACCAGCAGGGCCGGCGAGAGCCGGCCCTGCTGGTTTTTTCATTGCTACTCGTGAATACTGCAGATTCACCGACCCGATTTACCCGGTAGATTCGCCCCAAATTCGACCCTCTTTGGAACTTCTGGTTCCGTCATCCCCGTGGGTCGTTGTCGCGCTAGGATTCTGACCCTCGCCGCGTACGGCGGTTTCGGAAAGAACCTATGGCACACATCATCGCTGAACCCTGCATCGGAACGAAGGACGCCGCCTGTGTCGAGGTCTGCCCAGTGGATTGCATCCACCCCGGCAAGAACGAGGGCGATTTCGGTAAGGCAAGCCAACTCTTCATCGATCCGGACACCTGCATCGATTGCGGACTGTGCGTCGACGAATGCCCGGTCCATGCCATCTATCCGCAGGAAGACCTTCCTTCGGAGTGGACCAAGTACATCCAAATTAACTCGGACTTCTTCAAGACCCAGAAGTGACGGATCGCGGCGGCTGTCGGAGCCGCACACGCGCCCGCATTGATGGACTTCCGAACAACGACGCGCGCCGCAGATTGCGGCACGCGTCGTTTGTTCTTTTACGTTTGGTCTTTTGCCCGGGTTGGCATGATCCGGCATGATCCAACATGATCCAACATGATCCACCTGGATCCGCCTGGATCCACCTGGATCGCCTGACGCCGAGCATCCTCGCGCGTCTATTCCTCGCGCTGCTCAGCTGGCTTGTTGACACCGCTTGCAACGTTGCCCTTCTCGGTCCAGTCGGTGGCGCGGCTGCCCAAGTTGAGTTCGCTGGGCATGGTCTTTCGGTATCCGAGCTTGCGGATGATCTCCAAGACATCGGTCCACGAAGGAAACGTCTTGTGATTGACGCGCTTGAACGCATCAATGGCCAGGAGGAACAAGTACTGCTCCCGGTTCATTTCGCCTTCTTCAGCGGTCTTTACGAAGTCCGTGAGGCGGCGCCCCGGACCACGGCGGCGTTCAAGATTGGTTGGATCGGTGGATAGATCGCGTCGGTCAATACCAACCCGTCGGTCCACCACGTCCGGCACCGGAGCATCGACGTGATCAGTGGTCTGAGCGGGGTCGCGTGGCTTGCGTCGATCTTCGGGAGTCATGGCCAAAGTGTATCCATCCGGCTTCAGGGAATTGCGTGGATACGATGCAGCCAATGCATTCGGACCCCTCGATGCGACCTGCCACCACTCGCTCCACTGTCATTGCCCGCATTGCGGCCGTTGCTGCAGTCATCGCGGTTGCCTTTGCCGCCGCTTCGGGCGCGGAAGCGATGCAGTCGCCACCGGCCGCTGCAACCCCAGCCCCGATACAAGCGCCGGCACAGGCGCCAGCACAAGCCCCGGTCACGGCCACGGCGGCGCTGCCGCGCATCTTGGTGTTCAGCCGCACCGCCGGGTTCCGGCACGCTTCCATTCCCGATGGCATTCGCGCAGTGACGGAACTGGGGGCGGGGCGTTGGACCGTGGATGCAACCGAAGACTCGACCGTATTTACGGCCGCCAATCTAAAGAACTATCGCGCGGTTGTGTTCCTATCCACCACTGGCGATGTGCTTGACGACGGGCAACAGAAGGCGTTTGAGCAGTACATCCATGCCGGCGGCGCGTGGGTTGGAGTGCATGCCGCCTCGGATACCGAACACGACTGGCCGTGGTACGGCAAATTGGCGGGCGCGTGGTTTGTAGGGCATCCAGCCGTCAATCAAGAGGCGACCGTCGTTGTTGAGGACCGGACCCATCGCAGCACGCGCATGTTGCCCGCGGAGTGGAAGCGGCTTGACGAGTGGTACGCGTTCCGCACCAACCCGCGTAGCAATGTGCACGTCTTGGCATCGCTTGATGAGAAGAGCTACGACCCAGGCAAGGCATCCATGGGTGGCGATCATCCAATCATGTGGTACCACGACTTTGAGGGCGGGCGCGCTTGGTACACGGCCGGCGGGCACACCAAGGAGAGTTTCACCGAGCCCCTTTTCCGTCAGCATCTGTGCGAGGGCATCGCATGGGCAGCAGGCATTGCGGATGCCAAGGCAGTTCCCTCCGCCGCGCCTGCCAAGGCTGGGGATGCCACTGCGCCCGTCCAGGCTCCCAAACCAGCCGCACAACTCATGCAGTCAACGCGCGCGCACAGCCTGCTTGCGGACG
Organism: Planctomycetota bacterium; assembly: GCA_039796075.1. Taxonomy (GTDB): domain Bacteria; phylum Planctomycetota; class Phycisphaerae; order Phycisphaerales; family SM1A02; genus UBA966. The sequence goes on from JBDKKN010000155.1 coordinate 7,225, forward strand.
CATCACCCATGCTGGCAGCGATTCCCACCTCGCTTGCATTGGGCGGCGCATTCTTGGTGGCAGCCATCATCTTGGGTGCAAGTGGTCAGGGCATCAAGGGTCCCGTACTGAACTGGGCATTTCCAGGGCTTGGGCACGTGGTGCTTGGACACCGCAAGCGCGGATTCTTAGGGATGGCGGCCATTCTGGGAATGTTCGGCTGCGGGCTTCTTATCGGTGGAATTGATGCCGTTGATAGCGTCGAGGATGCGCCGTGGTTCATTGCACAAAGTGGCAACGGACCGATCGCCCTCGCCACTGACTGGGCTAATCAGAACATTCTGAAGACCGGCAAGGTTGGGGAACTCTTGCCTGCGCCCGCGCCGCTTGATCCGCTGGGGCGCCCGGTGCCAGGCAAGCACACCATGTCATCCTTTAAGGGCTTGGGTTCGGCGAATGAGTTTGGAACGCTGTTCATCGCGCTCGGCGGTTTGATGAATTTCATTCTGGTGATGGACATCAGTCGCCGCGATTGAATGGCAGCGCTCGCACGGAGCGTCAACACGCAGCTCCAATACGCAGCGCCCACTCGCCCGCTCGCCCGCCCACCCACTCACTCGCCCACTCACTCACTCACTCACTCACTCACTCACTCACTCACGCACTTCACCGAATAGCACCTGGGCGATCGGCACCATTCGTTCCGGGAGACTCAGGGCAACTTCGTCCCCGGCTTCCAAGCGAGTGTCGCCACGCACTCGATGTGTCCGGGCTCCGCGGATGACCAGCGCAATAGTGATCTCGCTGGGCAATTTCGCCTCCGACAGATTTTTGCCATCAATTGATGAGCCGGGCTGCACCACCATGATCATCATGCACGTGTCGAGCGGTGTCTTGGTGACCATGTCGATGGTGGTGGATGGGCGTGGAATGGGCGCAAGCCGGACGCGCAATACCCGCATCACCCATCGCACTGTCGAGCCAGGGATGATGCTGCCAACCACGACGCACACAAATACCACCGCAAAGGCCCGTGACAAATTGTGCTGACCTTCACTGGTATGTGCAGCGTTCATGGGGATCATCATCAAGATGATCGGTACGGCGCCGCGCAGCCCGAGCCATGAAACGGCAAGCGATTCGCGAATGGGGAATCGAAACAAGAGTAAAAGCGGCGTGACTACCAGCGGCCGCGCGACAAATGCCAAGATCAAGGCAATCAGTGTTCCACTGGCCATCACGCGAATGTCGAGCAGTGATTCAGGGACCACCAAGACGCCAAGCACAAAGAACATCACAATCTGCGCGAGGTATGCCAGTGATGCATGGAAGCGAACAATGGTGCTTCTGAACGGCAAATCCGCGCTGTTTCCAAGGGTCAGTGCCGTCATGAACACCGCAAGCAATCCGCTGGAATGCAATGACTCCGCAATGCCGTACGCCAACAGTGCAAGTGCAATGGTGATGACTGGGTAAATCTCCGGCGAGTCTTCCTCAAATGCTCCAATCGCCAGGCTGCTGAGCCAGCCGATCCCTCCGCCGATCAGCGCGCCGGCACACATTTGCCAGATGATGGTGGGGATGGTGGACACTTCGAATGGGGCACCCATGGCAACACTGGTGAACGTGGCCACCAGAATGAATGCCATTGGGTCGTTCAATCCGCTTTCAAGTTCCACGATTTCCCGGACGCGGCCACTCAGGCGCTCGCGTGCAAGAATTTGCAACACGCTGGCAGCATCTGTTGATCCAAGTACAGCGCCCATCATCAGAGCCACGGACCACGGCGCGCTGGGGACGAGTAGGCGAATGATGAACGCGGTGACTCCAGCCACTCCCAGGACGCCAACGGTGGCCAGTGTGATGGAAGGCAGCCAAATTCCCCGTACTTTGCGGACATCGGTCGATAGTCCGCCGTAGAAAAGAATCAGGGCCAGCGCGATGTTTCCGATGGCGTACGCGCCCTCATAGCCTTGCAGCAGCGTGCGTAATTCGGTTTGTCCACCGATCAAGATGCCCACGCCAATGAAGCCAAGCGCAGTCGGAATGCCGATGCGCATAGCCACCTTGGTGCCCATTGCCGCCACCGCCAGCATGAGCCCGCAGATGATCAGGACCAGCGGCAGATGATTGACGGCAGAGTGGAGCATGGAGCGCTTTCCGTGCGCGGCGTGCGCGCGCGCGGTAGCCGTGGCAGAATAGCGATATGCAACCCGCCTTTTCTTTCGTCGATCGTGTTCGCTATGAAGGCCCGGATTCCCGAAATCCGTTCGCATTTCGGCATTACGACGCCGATGCATCGGTTGATGGCAAGCCTATGCGCGAGCATTTGCGCTTTGCCGCTTGCTATTGGCACACCATGCGAAACGGGCTCTCTGATCCGTTTGGTGCACCCACAGCGCTGATGCCCTGGGATGACGGCACGGACACACTGAGCAATTGCCTGCGCCGCGCCGATGCGTTCTTTGAGTTCTTGGAGAAATGCAGCATCGACCGATTCTGTTTCCATGACCGCGACATTGCGCCGGAACTGGCAACGCTGCGGGAGTCCAACGCCATGCTTGACAAGGTTGCCGAGCACTTTCTGCAACATATGAAGTCGAGTGGCAAGAAACTTCTGTGGGGCACCGCCTGCCTCTTTGCGCACCCGCGCTACATGGCTGGCGCCGGAACGAGCCCGGACGTTCGTGTCTTTGCGCATGCGTGCGCGCAAGTGAAGCACGCGATGGAAGTCACCCATCGCCTTGGTGGAGATGGCTATGTGTTCTGGGGCGGGCGTGAGGGGTACTCAAGTCTCTTGAATCGCGACATGCCGCGCGACCTCGGGCACATGGCGCGGCTCTTACAAATGGCGGTTGACTGGAAGTCTGAACTTGGTTTCCGTGGCGCGCTCTATATAGAGCCCAAGCCGCGTGAGCCAAGTGTTCATCAATATGACTTTGATGCGGCGACGGTCCTGGGGTTCCTGCGTGAGCATGGGCTCATTGGCAAAATATCCCTGAATATTGAGACAAATCACGCCACCCTGGCGGCTCATGAGATGGAGCATGAATTGCGTGTGGCCGCTGCTGCGGGTGCGCTTGGTTCGGTGGATGCCAACATGGGCACCCCCAATTGCGGGTGGGATACCGACCAGTATCCAACCGACTACGCATTGGCAACCCGAGTCATGGAAGTGGTGCTGGCATCGGGCGGATTCACGAACGGTGGCTTGAACTTTGATGCCAAGCGTCGCCGTGAAAGCTGGCGCCCGGAGGATCTCTTCCACGGCCATATTGCGTCCATGGATGCGTTTGCATTTGGACTCAAGGCGGCTGCGGCGATTCGTGCTGATGGCCGGCTTGCTGCCGCACTCGCCGCGCGGTACTCGTCATGGAACAATGAGCTGGGGCAGCGTATCGAGCAGGGCGCCGCGAATTTCCCGGAGCTTGAGCGCGCGGTGATTGACGAGCGCGTTGGAGCACCGGAGAGCGGCGCGCAAGAGCGCTTGGAGGACACCTGGAACGCAGTGGTGTGGGATGGGCGCGCGCGGCGGTGAGTTGATTTATGGAGTGATGGTGACGCGGCGGTAGGTGCCGTTATTTTCTTGGGCGATCGTTTGCAGTGATTGCACATCGCTTTCGCTAGCGAACGCAACGGTGTTGATTTGCGTCAATAAATCCTTGTTTCCTGCAGTAATTTCATCGCGGAGCATGGCGATATCACTGCCGTCGAATTCACCATCGGTCAACAGAAAGATCGCTTCTGGTTTCATCTGCAGGGCAAGGCGCATGGAGTCCCATGTACCACTTCCCCCCGCCGGATCCGATTCATGTTGGGTGACCCAGCGGATCGTTGAATCACGATTCGATGCAGTAGCGGCTAGCCACTCGCCCTTTGGCGGCATCGGTAGCGCGTTGGTGAAGACGGTTCCCGATTTGTTCGGACTCTCGACCAGCTTGGCGCCATTCGCGGGCGATATCCCAAACAGAATCACTGTGAATTTGCAACCATCGCGGAGCGACTGAATGCTCCGCGCCAACTCTCTCTTGAGCAAACTCTCCCGGCCATCTTCATTGCGCATGCTTGACGAGAAGTCCAAGATATAGACGATGTTCTTGGCAGAAGTCGGAATTCCCATGAACTGCGCGCCGCCGCCGCCGCCTGCACCCGCACGACCTGCGCCGTCCTTGCCATCCTTCTTACCAACAGCAGTCGCGGTCTGCGGGGGATCGATTGGGTCATTGATATTTGGCAAAGTGAAGCCGAATTTCGGTAATTCTTTACTTTCGCCGCTGACGAGCGACTCGCCTTCCACAGCATTTGCTGTGGCGAGCGTTCCAGTGCGTTGACCGCGCGGTGCTGAGTCAGCAGTCTCGCCGACGGCTCCATGCAGATTTCCTGAGGTGCCGGCGCCCGGACCGTCGCCAGCAAGCGCACTGCCGCTTCCGACGCCCGCACCGAAGCCGCTCCCGGAGCCTGTTCCATAGCCGCCACCAGATGTTCCCGCAGCATCATCCCCTGGTGGATCGGACGGCGCTGCAAACATGATTGCCGCAATCACCAGACCAAGTGCCAGCACAAAGCAGCCAGCGATTGCAGCAATCGCGGAGTTACGCTCGCGGCGGTCGCACGAGGCGCCGGGGTGTGTTTGCCAGGGAAGCCAAGAGAGGAGTGACATGGAGTTCGTTGCTCTTGTGTGCTTGAAGGGAGTTATTGCTACAAGTAGTTACTTGATCTCAGTGCGGGTCGGCGGCGAACTATCGACTCGGATGATGAACACTCGGGTGTTGGAAACGTGCATCAGTCCGCGCATGATCTTCAAGAGCTCCGGTTGCTTCTCCTCTGCGTCGGTAACGATGAATTCGATGTTCGGTCGCTTTGCGGTTCCGTGCTGCCGCTTCTTCATGTTGGCAATGACCAGTTGGTAGCCCGTTTCCGCAGAATCTCCACCGCCATAGGGCTCCACATCCAATACCTGCTGCACCAGCCGCTGAATGTCTGTTGACCGCTTGGTCTTCAGGGTTGGCTTGATGATCACCTCGTTTGGTTCCCCTAAGAGGACATCGCGAAAGCAAGTGACGGTGATCGAGCCGCCCTGCAAACTATCGAAAATCTCAGCAATCACTCGGGCTACGGCGTTACGGGCGGGTGCCATGCTGCCAGTCGC
>JBDKKN010000156.1:0-3485 GCA_039796075.1 Planctomycetota bacterium
AAAAAGCGCGCCAAACCAGCGCGCGCCGCTTCATCCAAGTCAAAGCGCAGCAGATCAACAAGGTAATGGCGAGCTAACTCCTCAGGCCAGCCATGCGCTGCCGCTTCACGTCGAATGATCCCATCGATCCGCTCTGCGTTGTGACGGCGTTGGTGGTCCAACACGCGCGCCGCGGTGCGCACTCGGGCACACCCCGCTTCATCCGCATCGGCGCGCATCAACCAGGTAGCAAAGACAAACGGCAGCCCGGTCCATGCATGCCACTCTTCGCCTAGGTCAAGTTGCTGCGGCCACATTTCATTCGCGGGAGCATCATTGATGACCTTGTCACCAATCAAGAGTATGGCGTCAGTGCCCGGGTCACGCGCACCCGAGGCGTGATCAAAGTCAACCATGGTGGGATCCGCTGCAAACCGCTGCCGCAACACCAATTCAGCCAGCGCACGCGAGGTGTGACTGTCCGTATCCGCCGCCACGGTGCGCACCTCTGCCCAAGGTCGCCGCGCGTACAACCGTACCGTCAGCGTTGGACCACAGCACCCCAGCATGCCCACCGGAACGATGCGTACCGGCACCGGGCTTCGCAGCACGTCAATCACTGAGCAAAGGGCAATGTCCACCGCACCACTCACCAGCCGATCAATCAGGCGCGCAGGAACATCAGGCACCAACGTGCATCCCGCCAAACCGCTGAGCCCATCAATGAGCGGCAACGTGTTGATGTAACGCACCACACCGATAGTGATTGGCAACGGCGTACTCACGGCACATCCGGTGCAGCGCGCACAGCCAGTCGGAATGCCCCCTGCTCAACACGTCCAAGCGGAGCAGCAGCTTCAACTGCCACACGTGGAATACGTGGATTCAGGCGGCACAACAATTCATAGGAACGTATTCCCAATCGGCGCGCGATGGTCGGCAAGTAATTGCGCGCCGTGCGATCAGTGCCATACAGTTCCACTTCCGCACCAAGTCCACCGTTGGGCTGCGAAGACAGCATCTGCTCAAGTCCAGTGAGATCAACACAAATCTGATCCATGTTGACTGCGCCGATGACCGGCGCTTCCGCGCTCCAGTCACCCACGGAAATGCGCACCCATCGGGAAGGTTCCGCTTGCTCGCGCAGCAATTGCGGCGCGTCTACACACAGCGTCGGATAGCCGTCTGCGTAACCAACTGGCACCAAACCAATGGTGGAATCACGACGCGCAGTCCAAGACCAACCGTATCCAACACTGTTGCCGCGCGCAATGCGGCGCACGTGAATCAACGAACTAGTCCAGCGAATTGCAGCCCGAAATTCGCTATATCCGGGAATTGATTCGCCATCATCCGGACCGTCAGCTGCGTAACCAGTCCACGCAATTCCCACGCGCACCATGCCCGCATGAACCGCACTTCCACGCAATGACGCGTAGGTGCTGGCAGCATGCAAGACGCACTCCGGAGGAATCAACGCGCGATGAGCATCCACAAAGAGGTCAAAGGCACGCATCTGTGCCGCGCACCGATCCGCGCTGGTCTTTGCATGAGAGAAATGCGTCATGACGCCAGCCAGTGTCAACGATGGATTGGCAGCAACCGCCTGCAAGATGCGAGCGGCATCGTCGGGAGTGCAACCGCCGCGTGCGAGGCCGGTGTCCACTTCAAGGTGAATGGGCAATCGCACGCCGTGCTCATGTGCAAGCACGATGAGTTCCGCAACATGATGAATGTCATGGACCACCAGATGCAGGCGACCCGCGACCAGCATCGAGTGAATCGCGCTGCCGCGTTCGATCCGAGACACTGGCTGCAAGATCAGTACCGGGCACGGCATTCCTTCCAACGCTTCCGCCTGCGCGGGGCTGTACACCGTCAGCATGGACGCGCCCCCCTGCACCAGCCGGCGGGCGATACGAGCGGCTCCAAGCCCATATGCGTCAGCCTTCACCACCGCATTGATGGCAACTCCAGGGCCAACAGCACCCCTGACCACTCGCATGTTGTGGTCAACGGCGTCAAAATCAACGGAGATGAGACTGTTATCACTCATGCGGCGGCATCCATGCCTTCCGCCTGTTACGATCGGCTTACCGGGCAAAGTACCATAAAAACCCCGGTCATCAATTCTCCGAGACCCGGCTCGGCACGCACTTCGATAGAAAAGAAACGCCCCCACGGATGGTTAGCAGCGAGACGTTCGACACGACCAAGACATTTGCAGACCTCGGCCTTCCCGCGTCCGTCCTCAAGGGCGTCGATGCAGCCGGGTTCAAGCACCCAACCAAGATTCAATCAGCCCTGATCCCCATTGCCATGAGCGGCAAGGATGTCATCGGCCAAGCCAAGACTGGCACTGGCAAGACCGCGGCGTTCAGCCTGCCGGTCCTCGGCCTCCTTCAGCCCGGCGACCAATTCGGCGCGCTGGTCTTGGTACCGACCCGCGAATTGGCAATCCAAGTGTGCCGCGAAGTTGAGGAACTTGGCGGCCACACTGGAATTAAGGCTATTCCGGTGTACGGCGGCAAGCCGATGCGCGCGCAGGCGCAAGCGCTGGAGACCCACCCAGAGATCATCGTTGGAACGCCCGGCCGCGTCATGGACATGCACCAGCGCGGCCTGCTGCCGTACAACCAGTTCAAGGTGGTGATCTTGGACGAAGTGGACCGGATGCTCGACATTGGTTTCCGCGAGGACATTCGCAAGATCCTCGGCGCCATGAAGCAGCGCCCGCAGACGATCTTTGTGAGTGCCACCATCAGCCCGGAGATTGAGAAACTCGCCCGCAGTTACATGAAGAGCCCGGAGAAGATCGTCACCACCGAGAAGAGTCTCACGGTGGCCGCGGTCGATCAGAGTTGGCTCACGGTTGAGCCGTGGGATAAGCGAAAACTCCTGTATCACCTGCTGAAACACGAAGAACCGGCGCTGACCATCGTCTTCTGTCGCATGAAGAAGACCGTCGATCAAGTAGCTGAATACCTCACCAAGCACGGCATTGATGCGCACGCCATGCACGGCGACATGTACCAGACCAAGCGCGACAAGGTGATGGATCAGCTCCGCGGCGGCTCGTTGGGAGTGTTGGTTGCAAGTGATCTTGCCTCGCGCGGACTTGACGTTGATGACATCAGCCACGTGATCAATTACGACGTGCCCGAAGATCCGGAGATCTACATCCATCGCATCGGCCGCACCGCGCGCGCTGGTCGCCATGGAGTGGCGTGGACATTCATTCAGCCAGACCAAGGTGATTTGCTTTCTGGAATTGAGATGCTTGCCAACATCGAGATTCCGCAGAAGCAATACCCCGATTTCACGCCTGGACCAATTCCAGTTGACGTCTCCAGCTATCGCGAAGCCGAGAAGCGCCGTCGCGAAGAATCCGCAAGTGCCAAAAGCCGTATGGCAACTGCAGTGGCTCCCACTGCCGCCAAGGCTGCTGATCCAAATGCATTCCCAGGCGGCGTCGTTCCTTCGGCCATGCCGATGAAGCGTCTCGG
>JBDKKN010000157.1:0-25428 GCA_039796075.1 Planctomycetota bacterium
ACTTGCGCGCAACTTGCCGATCGGTGGCACCGCGGTTGGAACGGGCATCAACGCCAATCCCAAATTTGGTCGCACGGTCAGTGCCATGCTCAGCAAGGATCTGGGCATCACCTTTACTGAAGCAGCCAACCACTTTGAAGCACAGGCCACCCGCGACTGCGTGGTAGAGGCAAGTGGAATGCTCAAGACGATCGCGGTCAGTCTGAGCAAGATCGCCAATGACATTCGCTGGCTTGGTAGTGGGCCGCGTTGCGGACTTGGAGAACTCATGCTCCCTGCCACGCAACCGGGCAGCAGCATCATGCCCGGCAAGATCAACCCGGTCATTTGCGAAAGCGTGATGATGGTGGCGTGTCGTGTGGTTGGCAATGACGCGTGCATCACCCTCGGCGGATTCGGCGGCATTGGCAGTCTGTTGGAACTCAATGTTGCCATGCCCATGATCGCTGACAGCCTGTGCGAATCCATTGACTTGCTGGCGAACGCCTGTGACATGTTCCGCGACAAGTGCATCGAAGGCTTGGAACTTCACCCCGATGCTGCAAAGACTGTGGAGCGCAGCCTGATGATGGTCACCAGCCTGGCACCGGTGATCGGCTACGACAACGCCGCCAAGGCCGCCAAGGAGGCGTACAAGAGCGGCGAAACCATCCGTGCGTACGTGCTCCGAAACAAGATGGTGGAGCCGAAGTTGCTCGACCGCTTGCTCGACCCCACCTCGATGACCAAGCCGGGCGGCAAGGGCCCGGGCGGCGGGTAAGGGCGAAATCCGGGCTCCGGAGCCCACCGGAGCCGGCACTATCGGACGAATTCTGTGCAGATCTACGGTTTCGGAGGAATATCAGGCGGCTTCCAGTTGCCCCGGTCCGTTCCGGGGTTACTTTCCCATTGCTGAGCCTGACGGCTACGGCACGTTTCATTACCAGAAGCGGTCATCACGGAAGGAAAGGTCTCGCTATGCGTTTATTCGCAGCGTCAGTATTCATCATTGTTGCAGCAAGCCCGGCGTTGGCGCAGTCGACGCCGATCGCGCAGAACCTGCCGTTCCCGGCCGTGCAAGACCCCAATGGCAGTGGGTTTTATGTTCAAGATGGAACCTTTTCTGACGCGCTGCAGAGTGGCGGTAGTTACTACTACTCGCAAGCGATCGGGCAGAGCTTCAGTGTTGGTAGCGGGCAGTCATCCACCATCACGGATATCGCGTTTTGGGGTTCATCCGAGTACTTCCAGTCCAACACTCCGTGGAACCAGACGGCGCTGAGTAGCAACATCATCGGCATGCAGATTGCGATTCTCCGCACTGATACCGGGACTTCAGACTTTCCGATCGTGCACAGTTGGACGATTCAGACCGGGCAATTCTCGCAGGTGCTGACTGGCAACTACACAGCCGGAACATTGAGCCCAGTGTTCCGGCTCTCGAGCGTCCTGGCGGGCAATTTCACGCTCGGCGCTGGCGACTACATGATCACTATCGGCGGCGTTCTCAATAACCCAGATGGTGATTCATTCGCATGGACCGATGGTCTTGCGGACGGATCCGATCCGGCTACCCAGGCCTACGCCACTGTTGGCGACACGCCAACCGAATGGGGGTCATGGATTCCCATCTCCGACGGCACATCGGGGGCATTCGTGCTCAATGGAATCAACGTACCAGCTCCAGGAGTCGTGGCACTTCTTGCAATGGCAGGACTGCGCGGACGACGCCGGCGCGGTAGGTAACACAACACTCTGAATCTCGGCGCATTGCGCCGATTGATCCCCTCGGGCGCTTGCCGGTCATCGTCTACCACTGGCAGGCGCCCGAGTGTTTTTAGTCATTATTTCTTGCGTAAAGCAGACCACGCGGCGAGTGCGTGCGCGTGATCACGCACCGCGTGAACTCGCAGAATTGCTGCGCCGTTCGACGCCGCCACCAGCGCTGCACCCACCGATGCCGCATCCCGCTGCGCCGGATCAGGCTCAGCAGTGATGGCACCAAGAAAGCTCTTGCGACTCGCGCCCACCAATACCGGAACACCAAGTTCTGCAAACTCCGGCAGCCGTGCAATCAGTGCCAGATTCTGCTGCACATCCTTGCCAAATCCAAGACCCGGGTCAATAGCAATGCGGTCGCGCGGCATTCCCGCTTTCAGCACTGCTGCCACGCGGGCGCCAAGCCAGTCACGCACGTCATGCACCACATCGGTGTACGTTCGGCGAGCGTCGTATTCGGTACTCCAACGATCAGAGTCTGGAGATGCCAGGCGATGCATGAGGATGATGGCTGCACCCGCGGCGCAGGCCACCTCCACGATTTCTGGATCATCAAGCGCGGCGCTCACGTCGTTCACTATGCAGGCGCCAGCGGCGAGCGCTGCGCGCGCCACTTCCGCTCGTGTTGTGTCAATGGAAACTGGGCCAAGCGCTGCCAATGCCGCGATCACTGGCTGAGTGCGTGCAATCTGCTCGGCGATATCCACGCGTGCTGCGCCGGGGCGAGTGGATTCCCCACCAACATCCAAGATGCCCGCACCGTCATGAATGCAGCGCTGCCCGTGCGCCATTGCTGCATCGAATGAAGAATGAACTCCACCATCACTGAAACTATCCGGCGTGGTGTTCAGAACCGCCATGAGTACCGGCGCTGCTTCACTGCCCCATGCAAAGCGGTGCGAGCGCGCCACCAAGACGCCGCCGCCCGCCGTGCTCATTGCCGCGCCTGCGACTTTGCTGCATCAAATGCAACACCAAGGACGCCGGATGGAACCACCACTGCAAACTCCCACGTGGCATCGCACGACCGGGTCGCCATGGCGATTGGCTCAAGACCTTCGGGCGCAATCGGCAGCATTTCCACTGCACCACCAGGGATGGATTCCGCTACTTGCCTGGCCGCGGTCAACAGTTGTCCAACACCAATGAAGAGAACCGCGTCGGCGTCGGGGACGAGCCATGGTGACATGGCGCGCACCATGCCGTTCGTTGCCAGCGTCTTCTTACTATTGGCAGTTGCAGCCAAACATGCGCGATCCAATACATCGGTCCGCTGGCTGTAGGTGACCACCAGCGCGCCGGGTAGCTCGCGCGCAAATCCGTGCAGCCCGCGGCTACTCACAATGAATTGCTTGATGAGCCGCTCCATGAAGTCACCGCCTGGACCCGTCACCACTTCCTTTACTGCAAAGGCAGAAACGGTTGAACCATCCTTCAGTTGCCGCGCTTCTTCCCAAGTCGGCTCGCTGCGAATGCCGTTTACTTCACCAGTCTGCGACTCGACCCATGACTTGAGCGCGCCCTTGACTGCCGCAGTGTCTTTGGTCACCACCACAAACGATGCGTCATTGAGAATTCCGCCCACTGCAATGCCAAGTCGGCTTGGATACGCGGCCACTTGCACCTGATCGACCTTGTCTTGCACCGTGTCGAGCCACGGCGGCAGGGCCATGCGCTCACTCCCGGGCACAGTGGCTAAGAACGAACGAACACGCGCAGCTCCACCCATCGCCGCAAGGTCGATGCCGGCCGCTCCGTAGAAGGCGGCGTCCGGAAGCCGGCCGAGCAATGCAGTGACGTCCTGCATCTGCGCGGTGCCGGTGGGGATGGCCTTGGCAACATCGCCTTCGGGATCGAATCGGGCATAAGCGCGAATTCCAACAGCAAGCGCATCGAAATCGATGGCGAACACTGCGTCGGTCACTTGCGCAAGAATCTGTGCGCCTCGCTCCCGACTCTTGCCAATGGTCTCCAGCGCTGCAGCTGGCGCCGCCTCGGGCTCCTTGCCGCGCGGCAACATATTGGCGGCGGTGATGTCAAGCTCGCCAGCTTTGCGCGCAATATCAGCGAGTGACTTCATCACCGGCGCCGATGCCCAAGAGAAACAATCGCTCATGCGAATGATCTCCATCCCACGCCTGCCAACGCGTGTGGCCAACGTTGCCGCGAAGCCGTCCTTGGGCTCCCATGTGGCAAGCGAGTCAGGCGCATCGGCTACCAAGACGTGGCTTGCAGTCTTTCGAATCCACAACGCGCGTGGCGCAGAGAGCGAGCGCATCGCACCAGTTCCGAGTTCGGGCGCGTCAATGAACGTTGCAGCAATAAATGCGTCCGCATCAGTCACCGGAAACGCTGCAATGTTGGTGAAGCCGGTTGCACGTGGCGCGGCCCATGCAACGAAGGCACCGCGATCATCAAAGCCCGCACCGATACCAAGTTGCGCTTTCAAGAGGTCGATTGGTCGGCCGCCCAGCGCAGCCTCAGCTTTGCCCATTCGATCAATTGCCAACTGCAAATCATCGCTCGCGCCCTTGACGCTTGCAATGACCAGCGCTCCAGCGGCGTCGGCGGGTACTAGGCGAAGCGCGTCTTCAAGGGCCCCAGCAAAGGTGGTGGCGGAAACGGACAGCACAGCAAGCACCGCGGAGAGGCGCGGGCGGAGGCAGGATAAAGTCAGATGCATGCGGTCAGGATACGGGCTTCACAGCCAGGGCCTGCTCGATTGCCTTGCGAAGTTCTTCGCCGGTTGGCTTCACGCCTGAGCCATAGAACGCAACCGGTTTCCCATCCTTACCAACCACGTACTTGCCGAAGTTCCAACTTGGCAATTTGCCGGTGCCGGCGCTGAGAAACGCATAAATCTCGCTCTGGCCTTCCCCGGCTTTGGTCTGCACTTTCGACATCATTGGGAAAGTGACGCTGTACGTCTTTGAGCAGAAATCGCGGATCTCAGAGGCGGAGCCAGGCTCCTGCCCACCAAAGTCATTGCAGGGGAATCCAATCACTACGAGACCCTTGTCTTTGAATTCCTTCCAAACGGTTTCCAGTTCCGCGTATTGCGGGGTGTAGCCACATCGGCTCGCCACATTCACCACGAGCACCACCTTGCCCTTGTACATGTCTAGGTCCACCGCGGTGCCGTCGAGCGCGGTGGTCTTGAATGAATACAAACTGGTGCCCTTCGCTGCCGCCGGCGGCGCTACGGCTTGACCTGCGCCAAAGCCCGTCAACAGGGAGACAACACCGAGCGCGGACGCGATCATCTTTTTAGACATGGGGTTCGAATCGTGAGGGGAGAGGAGGAGGAGCGGGACAAGAACGTTGTGGGTCCGTGATTGGGGTGGAAGTCCAGAGTGGAAGTCCAGATGTGGAAGTCCAGATGTGGAAGTGCACGGGGCGATCACCTGCGCTTCGTTGCGCCGATGCCAATGGGCCCATACTAGGCAGTTCAACCGCGTACCGACCGGTGCCAGCTCCGAGCGAGACGGACTATGCAGGTCGGAGTGGGGCCGCGTACCGCGATTGAACGTGTTGATGACGCGCGTAATAACCTTGCAAATCCAGAGCTTGTGCGAAACAAATTGTCGCTTGCAGCTGATTATCTGGCGCTTACTACGGTTAGTCAGTGTGCTGTCACTGATATTTAATAAAGTTCTGATTTCAACCAAGATTCATTGAGGGGTTCATCCGGGGAATGCGCGTTGTATCCGGGGGGGGGAGAGGAATATTCCCTGAAGATGCCATGTGAGTATGAGTAGCACGATCGATCCGAATCCCCGCCCGCAGCATGGCTCCGACCCAAGCGACCACTCTGAGCCCGACCACGCTAAGCGCGATCCACGCGATCACGTTCCCGGCGTCCACGCTGGGAACCCCAGCGCTGCGGAGGGTCGAGATAACGTTCCGCTTGAGAACGCTGAATTTCCGATCCCCGTGAGTATCTCCATGTTGGTCGCCGACCAGTACGGCGCACTCCGTGCACTCGCCGAACGGCAAGTGACGGCGGAACGGGCGCGGACCGGCCAGCAGACGATCAGTCCGACATCGCTTCTTGGTGAGACATTCCGGCGTCTCGTCCAACAAGAAACCAAGATCGCCAACTCCGATCATCTGGCTGCCATTGCCACGATGCTCTTTGTCCGCATCATTGCCGATCGCCGTCGTCGAAGACTGACGATCAAGCGCGGTGGAGGCGCCAAGCAGCTGCCCATCGGCGAAGAGATCGCGCAGAGTGGCGCGCGATCCCCAGCTGAAGAATCTGCCCACATGTCAGATGTGGATGTCCTGCACGACAAGCTTGCTGAACTGGCACAGATTTCGCCACGCCGAGCGGAGGCACTTTCGCTGCACATGATTGGGGGCATCACCATCCCAAACGTGGCAAAGTTACTCAACGTCTCCGTGGCTACCGTGGAACGCGACTTAGCGCTCGCACGCGCGTGGCTTGCTGCGCAGATGCGGTGATGTGATGGGCGATGAGGTGAGGTGAGGTGAGGTGAGGTGCGGCGATACGGTGCCGTACGGCGCGGAAACTGCTTACCGCGAAACCGACCGAAACCGCACGAGCGATGACCCACAGTCGATCAACAGCGCCGTCTCTTCGTCGGTGAAAGTTCGCTCGCCGGTATTCGCAATGCCGAGTGTCCCTACCAGTGCTGCGCCACTTCGGACAGGCACCACGATCGAACCCGCTAAGCCAAGCGAGCGCACCGCGGGCTGTACTACCCCGGAACCATCGCGGTTCAGGTCGCACCACGAAACTGGCTCGTTCAATTTAGCACAGACCCCCGCCATGCCCTTACCGATTGCAATGGTGCGGATGTGCTCCATGACCGGCGCTGGGATAGCTCCATGGAATGCCGCCAAATGAAGCATGCCATCGGTGCCGAGAAAGTGCAGTGTGCCGGTGTGGGCAGCGAACGCTCGAATGATCGCTGCAAGAGCGACGGTGACGTCCGGCGCCAACGCGATGTCTGAGGAAATTGTTGCCATATGAAGTTCGCTTAAACCCAAGGTGCTGAATCACTCGTGTGTGTGCAGTACGCGTGCCAACTGCATGGTGGCGTCAAAGTGCGCGCGCACTTCAGCCATGGAATCACCACCAAACTTAGCGAGAAACGCTGCCGCAATTTCAAACGCAACCACGCACTCCATCACCACACTCGCAGCGGCAATGGCACTGACATCACTGCGCTCGTACTGACTCTGTACCGATTCATGCGTGGCAAGGTCAACGCTGGGCATACCGCGCAGGAGCGTGGCTATTGGTTTCATCGTGCCACGAACCACCACCGGCATACCGTTGGTCATGCCGCCTTCAAGTCCGCCTGCGTTGTTACTGGGGCGCGTGAATCCCAGATGCGATTCGCCGGCCAGCGACCGGTCGTATGCGATGGGGTCGTGAACTTGACTACCGAAATGCCACGCGCAATCGGCACCCATACCGATTTCAACGGCTTTGAATGCTTGAATGCCCATGACGGCCGCAGCCAATCGCGAGTCGAGGCGCTCATTCCACTGCACGCATGTACCAAGGCCGGGCGGAACACCCAAGACATGCACCTCAACGCGACCACCCACGGTGTCCTGCTCCACCTTGGCCTTATGAATGTGATCGATGATCCGCGCGCCAGTTTCCGAGTCTGGGCAATACACGTCACTGGCATCGCGCGCGGCCCGCAGTTCGGGCAGTGATTCTGCGTCCACTTCTACGACACAGGTGGCATCGATGGCGCCGCTTACAAACCCAAAGACTTCGATTCCAAATTCGCGCAAGAACACTTGAGCGAGCGCGCCCGCTGCAACGCGCGCTGCCGTTTCCCGCGCACTGGCGCGTTCAAGCGTGCCACGACAATCTTGGGTCAACCACTTGAGACTGCCCGCGAGATCGGCGTGGCCGGGACGCGGACGAGTGACCGGCGGCGTCTTGACTGCGTCATCAAGCCGGCTGTCCTTGTTGACAATCTCCAGTACCACTGGCGACCCAAGTGTCACGCCGGCGCGCACACCGGTCAGCAGCCGCACGACATCGGTCTCGATGCGCTGCCTTCCACCACGGCCGTAGCCACCCTGACGGCGCGCGAGCTCCGCATTGATGAACGTGGTGTCGATGGCCAGTCCTGCAGGAAGTCCTTCCACAAACGCCAAGGTTGTTGGTCCGTGAGACTCGCCAGCAGTGCGGTAGGTCAGCATGGATTGCAAGGATATCCACGTCGTCAGGTTGAAACGAGATGCACTGCCGTCCCCATGCCTATGCCCTGGGCAATCACTTGCTACACCATGCAGAACATGTCGATCGATCCGCATGAGAATCTCATCCCCACCGCAGCAACTGTGGGCCGCGAAACATGCGATATTTCTGAAGTCGCAGCGGCTGCATCACCTGTTCCGCGTGGTGCGGCGCTCACTGCACCGATCGGTATGTTCCGCGACCCTGCGTGGTGCATGGCACTTGCGGCGGTGATCGCGTTGGCGTGGTTCGTACGCGGAACGATGCTCTTTCGGGGTGCGGTGCCGGCAGGAATGGATGCTGGTTACTACGCGGTACAGGCACGAGATTTGCTGGAGCGCGGAACGCTTCGATGGGCTGATGTTCCGATCACGTTCCTGGTTGATGCGGTGATTGCCAAATGCTTGATGGTCACGCTTGGGTGGGACATCGATACCGCCACTCTCTTTGCCTCCCGCTTGGTGGATGCATTGGCGGAACCGATGGTGGCGATTCCATTGTTCATGGCGGCGTGGATTTTCGCGGGTGGGAAGCGCAGCATGATTCCAGGGGCTATAGCTGTTGGATTGGCGATCACCGTGAGCGCGCCACTGCTGCGGATGGTCGGTGACTTTGAGAAGCAATCGATGGCGTATGTGTTTATGGCGGGGACGTGGATATGCGGATGGATCGCGATGCGGTCCGAAAGTGGACGGGGGGCGATGCGCTGGTGGGTCGTCGCGGCGTTGCTGCTGGTGATGGCGGCACTCACGCACGCGGGAACGTTCGCTGCAACGGCACTCGGTGCAGCGTTGATGCTGGGGGTGCGAGCGGTGCGCGGAGGAGTCGATCGAAGGAAGGCGGTACGCGCGGCGGTCGTAATGATGTCAATCGGCGCGGTGTCATTCGGTGCGGTGTGGTGGCTAGCGCCGGGCAAGGCGATAGCGATCATGAAGTTACCGATCACCCTAATCACCCCCGAACAAATTGGTCCGGGAGGAACGGGACGAATTTCGCGCGACAGCGACCAAGAAATTGGTCCGGGGGGATCGGGACGAATTTTCACAGGCGCACGCGGTCCAGGGAGCCCGGAAGGCCCAGGGGGAGCGAGAGGACCGGGAGGACCGGGTGGACCGGGTGGACCGGGTGGACCGGGAGGAATATTGATGGGGGCGGTTTGGGTTGGGGCCGTGCTGCTTGGGACTGTAATCCTCGCGCGGGTCATGCGATCAAGCACGCGAACAGTCGCCGATGAAGCACTCGTATTTGGCATGTTTTTTACAGCGGCATGCCTCGTCTGCCCCATCTTCAGCGGCGACCACATGATGCGACTTGCGCTGATGGCGCCCGTACCACTGGCATGCGTAGCGGTGTACTTACTTTGTACAAGCAGACGACCCGTGATCCGAATTCTGCAATGGTCCGTATCAGCCGTCGCAGCAGTATTCCTGGTTGTCAGTGCCACCAACCACATGCATGGGCAGCTCATGGAAACCATCAGTGATGAGGGCTATGCGGACCTACGTTCGTGGCGCACAGAACTGATCCCCGGTGATCAAGCGGTCGTTGCAGCTCGGCATGGATTGGAATTCTGGGCGGCGTTTGCGATGGACACGCATGCACGCTGGGGAACACTCAAGGACTCGGACTTCGATCAATACGAGCGTCTCTATGTCTTAGAAACACGGCGCGGACCGAACGGGCCACGCGGTGGTCCTGGCCCGAGGCCTGGTGCTGGCCCTGGTCGTGGTCCTGGCCCTGGTCGTAGTCCTGGCTCAGGTCGTGGCCCTGGTCCTGGTCCTGGCCCCGGTCGCGGCCCCGGTCGCGGACGAAACCCAATGGCCGATCCGGTCATTCCAGCGGAAGCACTCATCGTGAAACAGTCCGATCAGTTCACGCTGTGGGAAGTGCCAAAGTCAGCGCGCGATTCATTCAGCGCCGGTCCAGACAGCATGGGCCGCACTCGCCCCGTGGAGCAGTAAACCACCTGTTTCGCTCTGCGCTTGTGACTTACTCTCCATCCGTATGCCACAAGCGGAACTGTCGCTCCGCCTGCTTTGTGAACATGACCCAGCCATCAACAGTGCGCGCGCCGCATGAACGCGCATGAATAAGGAGTGGCGTCTCAATCGGTGCATACACGGTATCCATGACCGTAACGGTTTCATCCAGATGAACATCGCCAGCAAGTGGATTTCCCTGCGGGTCCGGTCCACCTTGCATCCCCACCGGTGTGCAATTGACAAATGCATGAAAGCCGCCGCTGCCGAGTTCTGTAGTTCGCCCTGCCATGATCGACCCTGCTACCGCGTCGCTATTGCCAAGCCCGCCCGCCGCGCTGCGCGCCTGTGCAGCAACTTCTTGCAACTGCGCGCACATACGACCCGCACGATCTTCATTGCGGTTGAAGACCACCACCTGCGCGCCGTCATCTGCTAACCCAACAGCAACCGCACGTGCAACCCCACCAGCGCCAAGTACGGCGATGCGTTTCCCGCGCAGCGCCGCGCGTTCGATTCCCATGCCGTGCGTCAGTGCATCCACTGCAGCCGGCGCGTCAGTATTGGCGCAATGCAGCGCACCTGCAGCATTCAGATACAGCGTGTTCGCTGCACCGATACGCGCCGCAAGCGCCTCGACGTGACCGCCCTGCTCATTCACAAATCGAACCAGGTGCTCCTTGTGGGGAATCGTCACACACGCACCACGGAAGTCCAGCGGTGCAAATGCCAACAACTCGGCAACCGTCGCCTTGAAATGTTCGTACTCCGGCGGAATTGGCATCGGAAGCAACACTGCATTACGCCCAGCCGCCCGAAACCATTCGTTGTGCACATGCGGACTCCGCGAATGACCGACCGGCCAGCCGATCACGCCAAACACACGCGTGGCAGAATCAATGCTCCGAAACCCGTACAGATTGACCATGTCCTGCACCGAAACTTGTCCCGGCGCTGTCCCGGCTGCATTTGCTGCGGCGCGCTGTGCATCGGAATCACTACCTGCATGTGCGAAGGTAAGAAATGCGCCAAACTTCGGCGCAAGAACGCGACTCATCAGCCCAGATTCGCCCATACACAACACCACTGCTGGCTTCACGCGTGTGGCAAGCAATTCAAAGGCTTCAATGTTGTCGCGAACGCTGCGCGCACGCCATGCGACCTTTGCCACAGCGCACGCATCAGCCTCGGCCATCGCCGTCCACTGCCGGAGAAGTGTCGCTGGCCGGCCCTCAAAGTCATGCGCGCTCAAGATCAATCGCGTGCCCACCGTACGCACTTGGCCAGGGTGTTCAACACAGAGTTCCAGTTTCTGTCGCACATTTGCGCTGCGTTGCATATCCGCAAGTTCAAAGTCAATGTAGGTCGGTGCTATCTCGCCGCTCGCGGTGCAAAGTGCCTCTAAAAAACTGATGCGATCCGTTTCGTCGCCCCGCCACTCGCCGCCCTCACGGGCACCGCGGATAGTCACGATGCACGGCACCGGCGATTCACGCACCAAGGTCCGCACATGACGCAACGCATCCTCACATTCTGCCAACGCGTCGACGCGCCATTCCACCATGTCAGCTCCATGCTCGACTGCACGGCGTGCATCGGCAAGCGCAATATGAATCTCATCGGGGGCTTCAACGGAAATGGACACGCAAAGGTGAGTCACGGGCGGAATCCTACGGGGCGCGGCGTTGGCAGTTACGATTCCATCCAATGACCGACGAGATCGCTGACGAGGCCTACCAGTTCATGCGCGCGCACCTTCATGGAAAGATTCGTTTCGGCGAGGATCGCGTGGAAATTCGCGTGGCGCCAACCCCCAGTGGCCACTTAGTCGCTTCAGTCATGGTGGCGATGTTGCGTTCGGTAGACACCGTGTTGGAACTGCCTGACGACAGTGATGACGCGCTGGTCTTACAAGTGACCCTTGAGCAGATTGACGAGAATGGCCCGGATGGCGCCATCTGCGATCGCTGGTGCATCTACCACGGTGAGCCGCCAGATGTCCGATGGGCGCGCGTGCAAATCGATGCCGCGCGATTCAAGGGCTACTTCATCGATGGCCAAGCGCTCATGCGCGAGAACCCGTTTGCATCTCAAGAGGGCGCGCTCTGCAAAGAACTCAATGCCTCGTCCCAAGAGTTGGTGATTCGCGCAGCACGGGCCTCGGGTGAACACCTACTCATTGACCCAAAGGTGGTTGGCGTCGACCCATGGGGCATTGATGCGCGCGCGCAACTCGGGATTGCACGAATTACAGCCAATCCAGCCCTTGCGTCTACAAAGGATGTCAAACCGTGGCTCACGGAACAGGCCGGCGGGTAAGCGCTTCGCGCGCGGCACGCGCCCGCTTAGACTGATGGTTCATCAATTCGATGTCCACGAAGGAAACTACCGATGGCCCAAGGAATGTCTGGCAATCTGAACCATGCGATGATTGATGGCCCGCAAGGTAAGGCGGCTCAGGAGTACGCCAACCAATTTGGTGCGCCTGGCTTCCACGACATTACCAAGGCGTACATCGGACAGAATTACGGTGGGTACACGGCGGAGAACCAAGAAACCTGGCGCGTTCTGTACGACCGGCAAATGGTGTACTTGGCCAACAATGCCAGCGAGGTTTACCTCCACGGCGCACGCAGCATTAACTTAGTTCGTGACCACATCCCTTACCTTGAGGGACCGCAGTCAGTGAACACGTTCTTGATGCCACTCACGGGTTGGCAGAGCAAGGCTGTTCCTGGCTACTTGCCGGCCAAGGCGTTCTTTGCGTGTCTGGCGCGCCGCGAATTTCCGACCACCATCGTGATTCGTTCGCGCGAGTCCATTGACTACTTACCTGAGCCAGACATCTTCCATGACATCTTTGGACATGTCCCGTTGCATGCAGACCCCATCTTTGCCGACTTTCTGCAGACCTATGGCAAGGCTGCGGTCAGTACCGATGATCCGCACCATACCGAACGCCTCGCACGTCTCTTCTGGTTTACCGTGGAGTTTGGCCTGATCCGCGAGGGCGGGCGCAATCGACTGTATGGCAGTGGACTGATTTCAAGTCCCGGCGAGAGTGCGCACGCACTTGACTCCAAGGATGTCGACCGCCGTCCGTTCGACCTCGAGACGGTCTGCAACACATCGTTTGAAATCGATCATTACCAGCCGATTCTCTATGTGCTGGAGAGCTTCGATCAACTGCGCGACGCCATGAACACCTACGCGCAGCGACTTCTGGACCCAGCGCGTCGGGCCGTGAACGCCTAAAGAACGCGAACGTCACCGCTACACTCCGCGCCATGCGCCGCACCCTGAATTCCCGCCCGTTGTGGGCATCTGTGACTGGAACCATCGCGGCACTACTCGGCGGCTGCGCCGTTGGGCCGAACTACCAGGCACCGCAGGTTCCGGTGGAGCCGCAATTCACCGCCAAGACTAACAACGCGCTCGCGGTCACAGAGCCGATCAGCGAGCGCTGGTGGCAGAATTTCAATGACCCCGTATTGAACGAATTGGTGTCGCGCGCCGACATGCAGAACATCGATCTGCGCCGCACACTGCTTGCTCTGGAAGAGTACCGCGCGCAATACACCATTGATTTTTCCAAACTGTTCCCGGAAATGGATACTGGCCTTGGGTACAGCCGCCGACGGATCAACGGTAATGCGATAGGAATTCAGAACAGTGACGCGCTGAAACAGAGCTTCAGCAATTGGGAATGGAACATTGCTTCCGCTGCTTGGGAAATTGACGTGTGGGGCGCGGTGCGACGACAGATCGAAGCAGGCGTATCGCGCGTACAGATGAGTGCCGCTGGTTACCGCGCAGCGTTAGTAAGTATTCGTGCTGAGGCTGCCCAAGCGTATGTCACCATTCGGCAATTGCAAGCACAACGCAAGGCATACAGAGACCTTGCCCAGGGCTACGGGAAACTGGTCGGCGCGATCGAGAAGAAAGTTCGCTATCAGGCGGGTTCGAAGGTGGAACTTGGCGAGGTGCGATCACGTCAGTCATCGGCATTGGCCGAGTCATTGCGCTTTGACGGGATGATCGCCAAACAGCTTTCCGGCCTGTGCATTCTGTTGGCAGAAACGCCCGAACGCATTCGCGCATTGGTTGAAACCGACGGCAAAGTGCCCACGGTCGATATGCCCATCGCTGTGGGAATCCCTTCCACACTGCTCATGCGTCGTCCCGACGTTCAAGCGGCAGAACGCAACTTCCAAGCCGCCACTGCTGAAATCGGCGTCGCCGAAGCGGGCTATTTGCCACGCTTTACATTCACTGGCAACTTCATCATCCAGACTCCGAATTTCAGTGACTTAGGAGACGTCAACAAGAACATGACCTACGGATTCACGCCCGCAGTCAGTTGGAATTTCATGAACATCCTGACCGGTGCCGCCGAAGCGCGCGTCAAGCAAGCCAAGGCGCGCTCTGCGGACGCCCTGCTGCAATACCAACTAGCGGTGGTGACTGCGGTCAACCAAGTGGAGTCTTCGATTACTTCCTTTACCGCAGCACGTGCCGTGCGCAGCAACTTCACTGATAGCGCCCGCGAAATCGGCGCGTCTTACGACTTGGCGTTCATGCAATACAACGCCGGCACTATTGACATTTCGCGCCTCATTGAATTTCTTCAGGCCTCCGTACTGGCGCGTAATGGACTTGCGCAAGCGGAGGGGCTTGTGGCACAAGACTGCGTTGAGCTGTACCGCGCGCTCGGTGGTGGCTGGGAGAACAGCCCAATGCCCAGTGCTGTCGAGGATGTAAAGCGATTCAATCCCACCCCAACCGCAAACGACTTCTTGGCACCAAGCAGTGCAACTGCAAGTCAGTCGAACGGCTAAGCACACAAACATGACTATGAAGAACACTGGATTTATCGCAGCAATCATGCTGGCCTCCGCTGTAAATAGCGCTTGCTCGCGCGCGCCACAAGGCCCAGCCGCAATGCCACCCTCACCAGTGCGCACTATCAAGCCAACAGTCAGCGATGTGCCAATCCACCGCGAATACCCGGGCATGACCATGAGTGTTCGCACCGTTGACATCATTCCCCGCGTGAGCGGATGGATCGACACGCAGGGCTTCACCAATGGACAGGTAGTCAACGAAGGACAGATGTTGTATGTCATTGATCCACGACCGTACCGCGTGATGGTGGAGAAGGCGAAAGCAGATATTGCGGTTGTAGAGGCAGAGTTAAAGAACGCCAGTGACAAAGTAGTTCGCAACCGTCCGCTTGTTGAGGTGTCGGCCATTTCGCAGGAAGTATTCGATCAAATGCTGGCGAACCAGCGGACCGCGGAAGCCAACCTGGATGCGCGACACGCAGCGCTCGACGAGGCGAACCTGAATCTCTCCTTCACCCGCATTGCTAGCCCCGTCACTGGTCAGGCCAGCGCCACCAACAAGTACGCCGGCACGTCCGTCACACCGCAGGAAACACTGGTCACGGTTCGGCAGATGGATCCGCTGTGGGTGGAGTTTGAGCCAACCGATTCAGATATCCCTGCGCTGCGTCGCATGCAGCTCGCCGGTGATGGAACCACGCAAGCCGCGCTACCGAGCGGCACTTGGAAGCGCTCGGGCAAGGTGGTGTTCATTGACAATTCAGTGAACCGCGAGACTTCCACCATTCGAACGCGGATTGAAGTTCCCAATGCAGACTTAGTCATGGCGCCGGGCGCGTATGTCACTGTGAAACTCCAGGTGGACGAGCTGAAAAACGCGGTTTCCATACCGGAAAATGCACTTACCTATCAAACCGCTGCCGCCACTGTGTGGGTCGTCGACGGCGAAGGTAAGGCGCGTCAGAAGGTGGTGACCACCGGTCCACGCGGTGGAGCAGGCATCGTCATTGCCGATGGACTTGGCGCAGATGAGACGGTGGTGATCGAAGGCATGCAGAAGCTCCGCGATGGAACGCAAACCGTTCCGCCCGAAGTCATGTTGCAGGCCGTAGAAGCGAAGATTGAGAAGCGTATGGGTAAGGCTGCCGAATGATCGAATTCTTCATCAAGCGCCCGATCTTTGCAACGGTGATCGCCTTGCTCATGGTGATCGCCGGCGGGCTTGCGATGACCATCATGCCGGTCTCGCAGTTTCCACCGATCACTCCACCTACCGTCCAGGTCTCCGCGTTCTATCCCGGCGCTTCCGCGGAAACAACATCGGACGTAGTCACTCGCCTCCTGGAACGGCAAATCAACGGCGTGCCCGGCATGATTTACATGTCGAGCAATTCCGTGAACGGCGGGAATGCGGTCATCACTGTCACCTTCGATGTCGGATACGACCTCTCCATCGGCACGGTCGATGTACAGAACTACGCGCAGACTGCTATCCCGCAGCTGCCACCGGAAGTTCAACGCCAAGGCATTTCCGTCCGCAAGCAGTCCACCGACTTTGTGCAGGTGGTTGGTCTGCGTTCGCCAAAGGGCACATACAACGCAGACTTTCTGGCCAATTACGCTGATATCAACATCGTCCAGACGCTGCAGCGCATCCCGGGTGTTGCTCAGGTTTCCAACTTTGGACTGCGGCAATATTCCATGCGCATCTGGATGGATACGCAGAAATTGGCAGCGTTGGGAATCGAACCACAGGTTGTCTACAAGGCGATCGATGAACAGAATCGCCAAGCTGTTGGTGGACAAACCGGTGCATCACCGACGACCGCAACGATGCCCGCATTCACTATGCAGGTCAACACCTTGGGCCGCCTTGAACAGGTCAAAGAGTTTGAACAGATCGTGGTGCGGAGTGGCAAGAGCGGAACCGTACTCCTGAAGGATGTTGCACGGGTTGAGCTTGGCGCCGCAAGTTACGCCACCATTGGCAAGCAAGATGGCGAGGCGAGTGGACTGTTGGGTGTATTCCAGCTTCC
The DNA here is from genome assembly GCA_039796075.1 of Planctomycetota bacterium. Lineage (GTDB taxonomy): Bacteria > Planctomycetota > Phycisphaerae > Phycisphaerales > SM1A02 > UBA966. Next base: position 16,847 of record JBDKKN010000157.1, read on the forward strand.
CGGATCGAATGCGTTTGAGATTGCCAAAGGCGTCACCGCAGCGATGGAGTCGCTCAAGAAGGACTTCCCGGAAGATGTCGATTACCGGATCAATTACGACACTACCAAGTTCGTCAAGGCATCAATCGAGGAAGTAGTCACGACTTTCTGGGAAGCCGCGCTTCTTGTACTGATCATCATCTACGTCTTCTTGCAGAGTTTCCGCACAACGATCATCCCCATGATCGCCATTCCGGTGTCGATCATCGGCACATTCGCAATCATGCTGGGGCTGGGATTCTCGATCAATACGCTGACGCTGCTTGGCCTGGTGCTCTCCATCGGCATCGTGGTGGACGACGCCATCGTGGTGGTAGAGAACGTTGAGCGCAAGTTCGAAGCGGGTGAAACTGACCCGTACCGAGCGGTCAGTGCAGCGATGAAGGAAGTGGCTGGGCCAATTGTTGCCACCACACTTTCGCTCGCCGCAGTCTTTGTTCCGGCATCACTGATGCCCGGGGTCACTGGTCAGTTGTATAACCAGTTTGCCATGACCATTGCCATATCGGTGGTCCTGTCTGGCATCAACTCCCTGACACTGAGCCCCGCTCTTGCCGCCATCTTCCTGCGCCCCCGCAAGATGGCCGAGCGCGGTTTCTTTGGCGCTTTCAACCGGCAATTTACACGTGTTGAATTGAAATACGAATCCACCGTTGGTTGGCTGGTGCGGCGCTGGGTGGTTGCCGGTGTCATGTTTCTGGCAGCGATTGCTGCCGCGCTATGGCTGGTGATCAACGCGCCGACGGCGTTCGTACCTGACGAAGACAACGGGTACTTCTTTGTTGCCTATCAATTGCCCGCTGGTTCCCCACTGGAGCGCACCAATGCTGTCGCCGCTGAAGCGCGGAAAATCGTTGCTGCACAGCCAGAAGTGGACACGATCATCGAGATCAATGGCCTGAACTTTCTATCCAATGCACCGCAGTCCAACAGCGGTGTACTCATTCCGGTACTCAAGCCGTGGTCGGAACGCACCGGCCGTGCGCACAGCACCACCGCCATCGTGCAACGATTGCAGCCACTTCTGTGGACCATTCCAGGAGCAATGGCTTTTCCATTCAATCCGCCATCCATCCCTGGGTTGGGAGCGGTTGGTGGATTCCAATTGCAGTTGATTGACCGTGCTGGACTTGGAACCGACGCGCTGTACACCGCGGCAATGAATGTTGTGGCCGAAGCACGCAACCATCCGGACAAACTGTTGGGCGTTTCTACGTTCTTCCAGAAGGACGTTCCGCAAGTTTGGCTTGATATCGACCGCGCTAAGTTGCAGCGTCTGGGTGTGACGGTGGCTGACGCATTCTCGGTGTTGCAGCTGAATTTCGGCAGCGCATACGTCAACCAGTTCAACCGATTCAATCAGGTGTATCAGGTGTACGTGCAAGCGGATGCGCGCTACCGCATGGCGCCCGAAGATCTCGGCAAGCTGTATGTGATCAACCGAGATCGAGAGATGATTCCGTTCTCCGCGTTCGCGCATGAACGCACCACTACTGGGCCGGACAATCTGACCCACTACAACGTCACCGACACCATTGCCATCAATGGCGCGGGCGCTCCCGGTGTCAGTTCCGGCGTTGCCACGGCTTTCATGGAAGAGATTTGCGACAAGGTCCTCCCGCCGGGCATGACCTACGAGTGGACGGGCATCGTCTATCAAGAGCGCACTTCTTCGAACGCTGCTCCAATCGTCTTCACGTTGGCGATCATTGCAGTGTTCCTGTTCTTGGCTGCCCAGTACGAAAGCTGGACGCTTCCGATCCTGGTGGTGATCGCCATTCCGTTTGCTGCGCTCGGTGCAGTTGGAGGTCTGCGCGTTGCAGGTATGCCGCTTGATATCTATGCGCAGATCGGGTTGGTGATGCTGATCGGATTGGCCGCAAAGAATGCCATCTTGATTGTGGAGTTCGCCAAGGAGGCGACTGAGCGAGGGCGTTCGCCCGTGCAAGCCGCCATGGATGCTGCACGCCTGCGCCTCCGACCGATCTTGATGACCGCACTCAGCTTCATCTTGGGCGTTGTGCCCTTGGTGATCGCCACCGGAGCTGGTGCGAACGCACGTCGATCGATCGGCGTGACGGTCATGGTTGGACTGACGGTGTCCACGCTCCTTTCCTTGGTCATCGTGCCGGTCTTCTATGCACTGCTGGTAGTCATTCGCGACCGCGTGTGGGGGCCTGATGAGCCGGACGCCGAGCAGCCCGCCAAGTAACCTTCTCGCCAAGTAACCTTCTCGCCATGAGCACCGCCGCTGCAGCGCCAACTATCACGCACGCTGAATTCCGCGCCCGACGCGACCGGCTACTGGCCGAACTTGGCCAGTCGGCAGGATTGGTCCTCGCTGGCGAAGCGGATCCATCGCTGCACCATCCGTGGAAGCCGCAGGCGCACTTTGAGTACCTCACCGGTGTCACCGATGAGCCCGGGGCCATGCTCTTTCTTGATCCCGCCAATCCAGTGCCAGCCAAGCGCGCCACGTTGCTGCTTCGGCCGCTTAATCCAGAAGTGGAGAAGTGGGACGGCTTCCGCGATGAACTTGGAAGCGTGCTCCGAACCCGGACAGGCATCGACACGGTCTTACGCACTGGAATGCTCAGCAGGCTGCTCTTGGAGGCAACGCGCCGCACCCGGTCGCTTGCATGCCTGATGCCACTTGCTGCTTGGAATTCACCGGTATCTGCAGACCTGGCGATCCTGCGAGCGCAAGCTGAACGGGTCCCTGGAACGCAAGTCACTGATCGCAGCGATCTTCTCATGAAGATGCGCGCCGCGAAGAGCGCGGCAGAAATTGCCTGTATCCGTGAAGCTGGCCGAATCACCGCCACCGGCTTTGCTGCCGCCATGAAGTCCATGCGCGCTGGCATGAATGAGTTTGATCTGCAGGAAGCCGTGGAGCACGCGTACCGCAGCAATGGAGCGCGGGAGTTGGCGTTCCGCACCATTGCCGGTGGTGGGTTTAACGCCACCGTTCTTCATTACCACGCCAATGATCACGCGCTCATGGCTGGCGAGTTGGTGGTCCTTGATAGTGGGGCGAAGTTTGCGGGCTACTCAGCGGACGTCACCCGGACGCTGCCCGTTTCTGGGACGTTCACCCCCCGCCAACGCGAACTCTATGACTTGGTACTGCGCTCCCAGACCGCCGCTATCAACGCCGTGAAACCGGGCGCCACGCTCGCTGAGATCGATGCCGCCGGGCGCAAGGTCATTGTGGATGCCGGCTATGGCGACGCATTTATCCACGGAATGGGCCACCATTTAGGCTTGGAAACACACGATGCCTCCCCTGATGCGCCCCTGGAAATCGGTGCCGTCATCACCATTGAACCCGGCATCTACCTGCCCAAGGAATCAGTGGGAATCCGGATCGAAGACGATGTCGCTGTTACCGCTACAGGCCACGAGGTGCTCACCCCGTCCATCCCCCGTAGCGCCGACGATGTGGAACGGGCGATGGCGCGCTGATCGGGCGCCGCACATTTCGCGGTGCTTGTGTTCAGACTTGGCTTAGACAGCCAAGGAGTTCACTAAAACCACATCTATGCAGCCGATGATTCAGGTGGGAGATCGCATGGATCGCGCCTCCTGCCGCGACCGGGCTCCGGTCGGTGACCGAAGGAGGGCTCCTGATGTTCGCCTACCGCACCGTATTTGTCAGTGATGTTCACTTAGGGTTCCGCGGCGCGCGCGCCGAGGAGTTTGCGGCATTCCTCAAGCGCGTCCAGTGTGAGCGGCTTTACTTAGTGGGCGACATTGTCGATATGTGGGCGCTTCGGCAGCGCTGGACTTGGCCATTGACGCACAATCAAGTGGTGCGGCGCCTTCTCAAGTTGGCTCGCCATGGAACCAAGGTGATTTACATACCAGGAAATCATGATGATTCCCTCCGCCCCTATGCCGGCATGGAACTTGCTGGAATTCGAATTGCTAAACAGGCGGTACACCGTCTCGCTGACGGTCGGCAGCTCTTGGTCTGCCACGGCGACGAATTCGATCTTGTTGTTCAGCACTCCAAATTGCTTTCCATGCTGGGCACGTATGGATACGACTATCTGGTGCAACTCAACCGAGTGGTCAACGGAATCCGCTCATGCGTTGGCCTGGGGCGTTGGTCATTCTCACAGACCATCAAGAAGCAAGTGAAGAGCGCCTGCACATTCATCTCCAAGTTTGAAGAGGTGCTTGCAGACGAGGCACGACGACGCTCACTGGACGGTGTCATTTGCGGGCATATCCATGAACCGCGCATCGACGTTCGCGCGGATGGTCTGACCTACGCGAACTGCGGCGATTGGATCGAGCGTGCATCAGCGCTGGTGGAACACTCCGACGGTCGTCTGGAAATTATTGACGTCGAAGCACTCCTGCGCGAGGCCGGATGGAAGCCGGACCCCACGGAGCACCCGGAACATCTCAGTCTTCCAGAGCTTGCAGTGGACGAGGGCGGCGTGCATGCGCACTGAACAACGAAACGTGGCACCGCGCCTGATGAATGTCGCGTTCTGCAGCAGCTCAGTTGGATGCGGGCATACCCGCGCATCGGTCGCCATTCACGATGCGCTCCGCGCCAGGGGCCAACTCTCTGAAGCAACCTTCATCGAGGCACTGGAACACGCGCCACGCTGGTTCAGCACGGTGTATCGCGATGGCTACCTTCGCGCCATTCGCCATGCCCCACGTGTGGTTGGAGCTATCTACAACAGCACCGATATTCCGCGTCGTGATCGCAGGCCGCTCGGTCCAGCGCTCGATCGATTTGAAGATCGCATCATGGCCAATTTTCGTGCGCACCCCGGACTGCATGCTGCGGACGTCGTGGTATCCACGCACTTTCTAACCAGCGCACTGCTGGGTCGCATGCGAATACGAGGCGAACTCCAAGCACCCGTGGTGACCGTGGTGACCGACGAACATCCGCACGCCGTGTGGCTGCACCGCGGCATCGACCTCACCTGTGTTGCAAGCCGAGCCGCTCGTAGCGCGGCGATCGCGGGTGGAATGGATCCAGCGCGAGTGGAGGTCACCGGAATCCCCATTGATCCACGTTTCTGCATGACACATCAGCAATCGTTCGTGGCGACCGATCAACCGCGGCCGATGATCTTGGTCTGCGGTGGCGGGCACGGACTTGGCGACATTCCCGCAGTGGTTCGATCACTGCTTGCCACATCATTGCGCTGCACCATTGTTGTTGTGTGCGGCAAGAACGCTGCCTTGGAAACGGCGATGCGTGCACTGCAATCTTCTGGCGGCGCAAAGGCCACCAGCGCGCCGGAATTGCGCGTACTCGGCTACACCAATGCCATGCACGAACTGATGGCCGCCGCGGATCTCATGGTGGGCAAACCCGGCGGCCTGACCACCACCGAAGCTCGCGCTGTGGGGCTTCCCATGGTGCTATTGCAGCCAATTCCAGGTCAAGAAGAGCGTAACGCTGACATGTTGGTATCTCTTGGTGCCGCTGTTCGCGCGCAGCGTGCCACTGATGCCGGACCGGCCGTTGCTGCCATCATCGGTGACCCCGCGCGTCTACGCAGCATGCGGATCGCCGCCAGTGCTGCAGGCAATCCCCGAGCCGCATTTGACGTAGCTGCCGGTATCAGCGCACTACTTGCGCAAGTGCATCAAGGCGAACGCTCGGACCGGCTGCTTGGACGACCAGCCGCCTAAGCGGCTGTGTGCCAACACAGCGGGTCAAGTCATTCCAATCGCAACGCACTGCCCGCGATGACCACGGTTCAAATCACCGAATCATGAGTAGCAAGGTTGTGCGCCGGAGCGGTATTCAACTGCACCAACTTGGCACCCTGCACTTCCTTTGCAGCGGTCGGATCAACATAATCACTGTGGCAATTCGCCTTTCCCTCTTCAGCCCCCACGGCCTTGCGAGTCTTTGACGCAAGTTTGTGGATCTCATCGGGGCTCAAGACTCCGCGCTTGGCAAGAATCTCTTGTTGCTCCACGCTGAGGGCCGCGCTCTGCACCGGCTTGCCGCGCTGGTACTCCTCATCCTTACCGCTGGCAAATTCTTGAATCTCCTTGCTGATACGCACGCTGCACCAGTCATGGCCACACATGGCGCAGAAATCCGTATCAACGTCCAAGTCCTCGTCGTGGTACGCACGAGCGGTGTCTGGATCAAAGCTCAATTCAAAGTGCTTCTCCCAGTTCAATGCTGCGCGGGCCTTGGTGAGTTCATCGTCGCGGTCACGCGCGCCCGGAATACCAAGCGCTACATCCGCTGCATGCGCCGCGATTTTGTAAGCAATACACCCTTGTTTCACGTCATCCTTCTTGGGAAGCCCCAAGTGTTCCTTGGGCGTCACGTAGCACAACATGCTGGCGCCGTGATAGCCCGCGGCGGTGGCGCCAATGCAACTGGTGATGTGGTCGTAGCCCGGAAAGATGTCGGTGACCAGCGGCCCAAGAACATAGAACGGCGCACCGTGGCACAACGTGCGCTGCAGTTTCATGTTGAATTCGATCTGATCGAACGGCACGTGTCCCGGACCCTCAACCATCACTTGCACGCCCATGCGCCAAGCGCGCTCAGTGAGCTCGCCGATCGTTTCCAGTTCTGCCAATTGCGCGCGGTCTGTGGCGTCAGCCAATCCGCCTGGTCGAAGGCCATCACCAATTGAGAAGGTCACGTCGTGGCGACGCAGCACTTCGCAAATTCGCTCCCACCCGTCGTACATTGGATTCTGCTTGTTGTTCACCAACATCCACTTGGCAAGCAGTGATCCACCGCGACTCACAATTCCGATCAATCGACGCTTGATGAACGGCAAATGTTCACGCAGGACGCCCGCGTGAATGGTGAAGTAGTCAACGCCTTGGCGGGCCTGGTGCTCCAACGTCTCCATGATCATGGACTCATCCAAGTCCTCAAGCTTGCGACCAATGATCATTGAATAGATCGGCACAGTGCCAATCGGTACGGTGCTGTTGCGAATGAGGGCGTCGCGGCATTCATCCAAATTGCCGCCGGTGGAAAGGTCCATGACCGTATCCGCGCCCCATTTCTCGGCCCATTTCAACTTTTCTACCTCTTCATGCGTCCCACTTGAGACCGGCGATGCGCCCATATTGGCATTGATTTTGGTCTTGGAAGCGCGCCCAATGGCCATTGGGTCAAGCCCATACCCAAGGTGGGTAATGTTGGCGGGGATCACCATGCGACCCGCAGCGATCTCATCGCGCACTTGTAAAGCAGTGAGGTGCGATTCACGCTCCGCAACGCGCGTCATCTGCGCCGTGACAACGCCAAGTCGCGCGCTCTCAAGTTGAGTCACCGCAACAAAGCCCTTGGGATAAACCACGCGCATCCACTCGCCGCGCGCGCTGACAAAGTCCACCGCGCTGTGTGCAGGACCGTGACTGCTGTCCTGGTGATTACTCGGCGGTGCTGTAGGCAATCGCACACACGACCAGCCGGTCGGCAGAAAGTCCCAAGCAGTGCGAAGGCTCGGCTCCGGCATCCCCGGCGTGTCCGGTGAACTAAATGCCAACGGCCCGCCAATGTCCGCACGCCGCGCAAAGCTGCCAGCAGTGGTGCCCTGCGCTTCAGACGAAGGGTTGTGTGCCCCATGAAGTGGAAGTGCGTATCCGGCTGCAGTACTGGTCATGTGATCATCCTCAAGGAAATGGGCGGTCAAGCAGTGCTGACCACCATCCAAACCGGTGTAGGGATGAACAGCACTGCCGCATGAGTGCGGTACGTGCCGTTCGCTTCCCTACGCCGGTACGAACCGGGTCAGGTTCCGCGGGTACTTCTCAGCGGACCACAAACGTGGCCGCGCCCCGAGCGAATCGTGGAAGTCTATGCCGGAGTTTCGAACCCGCGCCTTGCAAGTCCCGCTTGGCGCCGCAATAATCCTCATAATTCGCTGCTGAATCTTGACATTTATCCGTGGTCGGTAAGCATTCATGCGATAGCAAAATTTGCCCGATAGACTTGCGGCGCGACGGCTTTAGCGGTGAAACAGTAAGCAAACGCCATCGCGCTCGTGTTTCGCAAGTGCCACTTTGGCGCGGTTGATTGTTTGGTTATGTCGCGTGTGTCTGTGTTTGAGTCAGATTCCGTCTCCGCGGGCACCGGAACAGTCCGGTGGGGGATGTCTAGATCACGGCGCATTGGCTGAGCCAATGCGCGTGCCAAATTTCGGGGGCCAGTGCAGCGTCCGCTTCAGCGGGCGACATTCGTATCTGGAAGTGCCTGCCCTCCGAGATTTCCGCCTTAATGCTGCACAGCCCGCCCCGCTTCTCTGACCCAAGCCTCCCACCTCTTGATGAGGCAGATCGCAAGATCATTGACATCCTGATGCTTGATGGCCGCGCCTCCGGTCGCGAGCTCGCACAGCAGACCGGTATCTCCGAAGCCAACGTCAGCCGACGTTTAGCACGATTGATTCAGGAGAAATCGGTTCGAGTGCTCGGATTCGTTCCACCAGAATTCTTGGGACTGCACACGCAGTTTGTTGCGTACCTACGCATCAACGGAAGCACCGATGCAGCGGCAGCAAGTCTGCTTGCACACGAAC
>JBDKKN010000158.1:0-3447 GCA_039796075.1 Planctomycetota bacterium
CGCGCCGTGAACGAATTTGGTGATGCCACCGGACTCAACGTTGACGGCACCGTGGCCAGTTCCATTGCGTTGATGCAATGGATCACCGAGAACCGGCACATGATGCATCCGCCGGTAGGCAACAAGTACCTGTACAGCGGCAAAGATTTCTTTGTGATGATCATCGCTGGGCCCAACGCTCGCAATGATTTCCACATGACTAACAGCGAAGAGTTCTTCATTCAACTCAAGGGCGATATCACTGTTCGCATCCGCGACATCAACGGGATCCGCGATGTTCCGATCCGCGAAGGTGAGACATTCTTCATTCCACCCAATGTTCCGCATAGTCCGCAGCGCGGTCCGGATACGTTGGGCATGGTGATCGAGCGCCGTCGACCGGAGACCGAGCCGGAGCATCTGATGTTCTTCTGCCAGAAGTGCGAAGAACTTGTCTATGACAAAGTCTTTGTGTGCAAGGACATCGTGCAGCATTTCGCCAAGGCCATGGAAGAGTTCTGGGCCGATCCCGCGCTGTGCACGTGCAAGAAGTGTGGCACGCGTGTGATGCGCCCGTACTGAACATCCAATGATCGACCTGCACACGCACATCTTGCCGGAGCAATGGCCTGACCTTTGTGCCAAGTACGGATATCCCGGCTGGGTAAGCATTGAGCATTGCGCTGCGTGTCGTGCACAACTGTGGAAAGACGGGCGGATGTTCCGCGAAATCCACTCGAATTGCTGGGATCCAACGGCGCGCACCGCCGATTGCGATGCCGCGGGGGTGCGTGTGCAAGTGCTGAGCACGGTGCCCGTCATGTTTAGCTACTGGGCGAAGGCAGCCGATGCTGCAGATCTTTCGGCCACACTCAATGATCACATCGCCGGCGCGGTGCGCCATGCGCCGAATCGATTCGTTGGCCTGGGCACCATTCCCATGCAAGACCCACGGTTAGCGATTCGCGAACTCGAACGCTGCGTGCGTGAGCTTGGCATGCCTGGTGTGCAGATTGGTTCCAACGTCAACGGTCGCAACTTGGATGACCCAACCGTTGTCGAAGTGCTCGAAGCTGCTGCCGCACTCGGAGCATGCGTCTTCGTTCATCCATGGGAAATGTGCGGCGCCGATCGCATGGAGCGGCATTGGTTCCCATGGCTAGTTGGCATGCCAGCAGAAACTGCGCTTGCAGTTGGCAGCGTTTGCTTCGGCGGCGTCATGGAGAAACTGCCATCCTTGCGCATTGCGTTTGCTCACGGCGGCGGTGCGGCACCGATGACCATCGGCCGCTGGGAGCACGGATTCCGCGAGCGCCCCGATCTGTGCCAGACGGCAACCAACGAATCGCCACGCGAAGCAATCAAGCGCGTTTGGTTTGATTCGCTGGTGCATGATCCGGAAGCGTTGCGACTCTTGCTTTCAGTCGCAGGGCAGGGCAAGGTGGCGCTTGGCACCGACTACCCGTTCCCGCTTGGGGAGCTTTCGCCCGGCGCTGTCGTACGCGCGGCGCCATGGCTTGATGAAGAAACGCGCGCCAGCATTCTGCATGGATCTGCCGCAACCTTCCTTGGTTCGCGCGCCCAACACGCCTTGCGCTGCGCTGCATACGAATCACCCGCACCTCATGTGAATGCACGATCATGACTATGACCGCTCGCGCCGCACCAGTTGATACATCCGCCGAATACGCACGCCAGCTCGACGCGGCGGACCCGTTGCGCTCAGTGCGCGCGGAATTCGAACACCCATTCAGTGAAGACGGTCGACCATTCACGTACCTGTGTGGAAATTCCTTGGGGCTCATGCCACGCACCGCGCGCGTGATGGTGCAAGAGGAATTGGATGACTGGTCGCGCCTTGCCGTTGAGGGGCACATGCTCTCGCGCCGCCCATGGGTTGATTTCCACGAGCAGTTCAGAGAACTCGGAGCGCGATTAGTTGGCGCGCGCGCCGGCGAAGTAGTGATGATGAATTCACTGACCGTGAACTTGCATCTCATGATGGTGAGCTTCTGGCGCCCGGAAGGCAAGCGCACCAAGATCATCATGGAGCGCGGCGCATTTCCAAGCGATACATACGCAGTGCAGTCGCACGTGCGTGCGCGTGGTCTTGACCCCGCGCATCATGTATTGGAAGTCGCGCCGCGCACTGGCGAAGCGCTGATCCGCGAAGAAGACATCTTGGAAGCCATTCGCGCTGCCGGCGACACGTTGGCGCTCATCATGATTGGCGGCGTGAATTACGCAACTGGCCAAGCATTTTCAATTGAACGCATCACCGCGGCGGCGCATGCAGTTGGTGCCATGGCTGCCTGGGATCTTGCACATTGGGCTGGGAATCTGCCCGCCAAGCTCCATGACTGGAATGTCGACTTCGCCTGTTGGTGTTCGTACAAGTATCTGAATTCCGGCCCGGGTGCAGTGGCCGGATGCTTTGTGCATGAGCGTCACGGCACGAACATTTCCTTGCCGCGATTTGCCGGCTGGTGGGGCAATGATCCAAAGACACGCTTTGCGATGGGGCCGGAATTCATTGCGCGCGAAGGTGCGGACGGTTGGCAACTTTCCAATCCGCCGATTCTTGCGCTTGCTCCGCTGCTTGCAAGCCTGCAGATCTTCGACCGCGTTGGCATGGAAGCGTTGCAAGCGAAGAGCCTTGCCATGACCGCGTACATGCGCTCACTCCTGCCGACATCGCCGCTCGCTGCGGGCACGGTGCTGACCCCAAGCGCCCCTGGCACTCACGGTGCACAACTCAGTATCGCCTTTGAACGCGACGCGCGCACGCGCCACTCAGAACTCACTCGCCGCGGCATCATCTGTGACTTCCGCGAACCAAACATCATTCGCCTAGCGCCTGCGCCGCTTTACAACAGTTTCGCTGATATTCACACCACCCTTACCGCCTAAAGTAGGTCCGCTCCCGGTGTTCGCGTTGCATTGATGCAACCACTTTGAGTTGTCTTGGATTGGCGCTTCATCCGCCAATCACCAATCGCCCAGGGTTCATCTCTCCGCTCCACACATGCCACGCTCAGCAGTCATCATCGGCGCCGGACTCGGCGGCTCGCTTCTTGCGCACTATTTAGGGCAGCGCGGTTGGGAAGTGCGCGTCTTTGAACGTCGCGGCGATCCGCGCGCTCGCGGCACCGTTGGTGGTCGGTCAATCAACTTGGCAATCAGCGCGCGCGGCCTGCATGCGCTGGAGCGAGCAGGTCTCGCCAGCGCGGTCAAGGAACACGGCATCCGCATGCCCGGACGCATGTTGCACTCCACTACCGGAGCCACTGCGTTCATCCCGTATTCCGCTGATCCAACGCGTGCGATCATGAGTTTCAGTCGCAGCGCGCTCAACATGTTGTTGCTGCGCGCCGCGGCAGCGCACCCGTCTGTGCAGTTCACGTTCGACCATCGTTGCGTTGGTCTTGATGAGCAGGGCGGGGCGGCCATCATGGAAGGGCCCGATGG
>JBDKKN010000159.1:0-22706 GCA_039796075.1 Planctomycetota bacterium
AACGCCGACGGAGGGAGAGTGGAACCGCGCACGAGCCATCGCTCGCGGGGTGCCCGCGGACCGCGCGATTGCGGGGCCAATTGCGCTGTACACCAGTGACGAAAGCGAAGGCATTGCGCGCGAACTGCGCGAGCGCGGCGTCAAGCGAATCATCCTATGCACCTCGGCGATGCATCTGCCGCGGGCGCGCATGAACTATGAGAAGCTGGGGTTTGAAGTCACTCCGCTGCCGAGTGACTTTGCAACGCGCGGCGCGGCCGAGGACTGGTCGTGGGCGCTACTGATTCCCAGGGGAATGGCGCTGAGCCAGGTTGATGCAGGCGTGAAAGAGTGGATGGGATTGCTTGGGCCGGTGCGGTAAGTGCCGTGCAGCGGCTGCAACGGATGAGCGTTCAGTATTGAGGTTTCGCCGCTACGAGTGCCGTCACTTACTGAGCGTTGCCTGCAACCCTTCAACAAACGGCACGATCACACGGTAACCAAGCAGGTCGGCAGCACAGCGAATATCGGCTTCGCTGTCACGCACATCGCCAGTACGACCAGGCTGGAATTCTGGCTCGCTGGGGATGCCGATGATTTCTGACATGGCCGCCAAGAGTTCAAGCAAACTGAAGCGCGTGCCGCAGGCGATGTTCACCATTTCGCCACGGAGGGCGTGCGGAACCGAGCCCGCGAGGAGGTTGGCGTGGACGGCGTTGGCGACGAACGTGAAGTCACGGGTTTGCAGACCGTCGCCGAAGACCTGCGGACGAACGCGTTCGCGAATGCACTTTGCAAAGAGCGGAATGACTGCGGCGTACGGCGAGTCATGGCGTTGCCGAGGGCCGAAGATGTTGAAGTAGCGAAGGCTGACGGTTTCGAGGTCGTAGCAGTTGCCCCACGCGCGCATCAGGTACTCACTGGCAAGCTTGGTGTAGGCATAGGGCGAAAGCGTGTCCGGGCGCATGGACTCCACCTTGGGGAGGACAGCCGTGTTGCCGTACGCGCTGCTAGACGCGGCGTAGACCAAGCGCCGCACGCCGTGGCGGCGGGCTGCTTCTAAGACGCGCATGGTGCCGGTGACGTTGACCTCGTGATAGAGCGCTGGAATTTCAATACTGCGGGGGACGCTGCCCATGGCAGCTTGGTGGAAGACGATTTCGGCGCCGGCAATTGCCGCGTCGAGCGCGGCGTCATCGCAGATGCTGCCGCGGATCACCTTCGCGGCGGATGCGGGGCCTTGCAAGTTGGACTCACGGCCGTTGGAAAAGTCGTCCAGGATGCGCACATTGGCGCCGCACTCAACCAGCGTGTCCGCGATATGGCTGCCGATGAAGCCTGCCCCACCAGTGATGCAGATGGTGCGGCCTTTGTAGGCAGAGTGGTGCGCTTCGAGTGCGGGGTGCAGCATGAGGGCAGAGGATAGCGAAGTGATGGCACAACCGTCCTGTATGTGCTTCAATACAACGATGAGGATTCTTGTCACAGGTGCAGCCGGATTCATTGGGGCGGCAACGGCTCAGGCGCTGCTCGATGAGGGGCACGATGTAGTCGGAATTGATGATGTGAACGATTACTACGAGACCTCGCTGAAGGACGCGCGGATTGCCAACCTGGGGAGTTCGGCAAAATTTCGCTTTGAACGCGCCAATCTGGCCGACCGCGCTGCCATGGAGCGGATCTTTCGTGACGGCGCGTTCGCGCGCGTGGCACACCTTGGCGCGCAGGCGGGTGTTCGCCACTCCATTGATCAGCCGCTCTCGTATGTAGAGAGTAATTTGCTAGGCACGGCACATGTACTGGAAGGATGCCGGCACCATGGGGTGGAACACTTGGTTTACGCCAGCACTAGTTCTGTTTACGGTCTTCATACGGACTTGCCGTATTCCACAAGCGCATCAGCGAGCCATCCAATGTCGTTCTATTCGGCAACGAAGCGCTCGACTGAGTTGATGGCTCATTCGTACAGTCACTTGTTTCGACTACCAACGACCGGCCTTCGCTTCTTCACCGTCTACGGACCATGGGGCAGGCCAGACATGGCGCTATTCAAGTTCACGCGAGCAATCATTGAAGGAACGCCCATCCAGGTCTACAACCAGGGCCAACATTCGAGAGATTTCACGTACATCGATGATGTGGTGCGCGCGGTAGTAGCGGCGTTAGCGCGCCCAGCTGTACCCGACCCTGACTTCAATCCCGCGCGACCGAGTGAAGATTCCAGTTCTGCGCCGTGGCGCATCTACAACGTTGGATGCGGCGAGCCGGTGCCGCTCCTGCGCTACCTTGAGTTGATCGAGCAGAATGTTGGGCGGAAAGCGGTGATGGAGATGCTTCCTGCACAACCAGGTGACGTGGCGGATACCTTTGCAGAAATCGACGGGCTAGTGCGCGACCTTGGTGTGCGACCAGAGGTGACTGTGGAAGAAGGCGTGGCGCGGTTTGTGAAGTGGTTTAGGGGGTATTACGGGATTTGAGGGGAGGCGGACTAGCAGTAGTTCGGACTTAAATTCGTAGAGCGATACTTTGATATGGAAAGTGATGTCTAACAGTGATTACCGCATTCGATGATTCGGAGTAGGTGAGCACACGCGCCAACTAGAACCGCTTGCGCAACGTTCCTACCCACGGGTCAACTCCCGATAGATAGGAGAGTAGAAATCCGATCGGCAGGCCCTCGCCAAGCATCTTCGGTATCGCGCCAATAATGAAATCGCCACCGAACAACGCGTAGGCGCCATTGACAATGATTACGAGAGCGCAGACCACCGCAAACCGACTACGCGAGCGTATTGCTGCGGCGATCGCCACCGACATGCCAAGAATCATCCAGCCAGTCAACAGCAATCCGCCCTTGATAAACGGGTTGCCCCACCCAACTTCAATTTGTCGCCGCCCGAATACCTTTGCATCGTCGAGCCAGAGCGCATCTTGGCGCTCGCGTCTCGATTGCTCATTAGCTGCGTCCACGATGGATGTGAGCCACTCAAATGAGCCGCCCATTCCACGACCACGGAGGCGCTCCGCGGGTCCAAAATCACTCCAGCAGTCAGACAGAATTCCCCATCGCTCATTTTCTGACCCGAGCACCGCCAACGCGCCGCCTTCGTACACCTGATTGGCTTGAATCTTCCCATCGAACCGCTCAAGCAAAGAAGCGGCCTGCGCCCGGATGGATCCCCCAAGTACCGCGATCGCGACTCCCATGACACACACTACAACCACCAATGAAAACGAGCGCTTCGTTGCCGGACGGAATCCGATCGTGCAGTAATTACTGATTACAAGGATCAACGTGATGAGTCCACAGCAAATCCAATACGCAGACTCCAGTCGGCTCTGAAGAAGCACTGCCGCAGTAACGGCGCTGCACCACGCAAGAACAATAACTAACAACCCTCTACGACGCCACCAAGGCATGGTGAACAGGGCCAGTGGCAGCATGCCAAACACCGGCAACAGATTATTGAGGCTGGTATCTCGGCCAGCCACCCGTATGCCCGTTGCGACATCGCCGGCGAATTGCCGAAACTGCATGACCCCAACAACACCGAGAAGCACCGAGAGTAAGCACGTGAGAAGCAATGGACCCCGCAAAACTGACCATGTCGCACGCGAAGATCCAATGACAACTGCAGATCCAAAGCAGATGAAACTTGCAAAGTCCTTTGCTGTTTCAGTCGGATCATTCTTGTAGAGGAACAGTCCAACACCCAGTGCCGCCGTGATCAGCAGCCCGTAAACAGCCATCCACATGTGACCGAATGGTCGCAGTGACGCCCTCCCGGTGAGGACTAATCCAACGGCAATGGCAAAAGAAAGGCCAACTGCAGCACCTGTCGCCAATGCACCTAAACCATCTAGCGCGTCAATTCCGGAACTCTGCAGAAGGGGCCGCGCGGAAGCGACTGCAATCAACAGCACAAGGAAATAGAGGGCGACCTTCAGCAACTTCTCCAAGGATGTCCGAGGTTCACTCAAAGCCATGGGCTTAATCCCCGAAGTGACGAGTCCACCCGATGATTGCCGCCATTCATGCTCTTCCAGGACTGTCTAGGGTGTCGTCCGTGGAGTTGCATGTGATCACAGGCTATACATAGTGGTCAAGGGACGTTCGCTCGGTTACCCTTAAAGAATGAAATGCCCAACCTGCCTAACTCCACTCTCGGTGGTTCAATACGAGGGTCATATTCGCCTCGGAAAGCCGGGAACGAGAACGGTTGCGGCCCATCGGATCAATGGCTGCGCGGGTTGTGGCATCGGTGGCCTAGACAGAGATCCGATCAACTACGCATCTGACGACTATCGAGTCAATGTTGATGGCGACAGCGGAATCGATGGGTTTGCCCAAATCCATGACTGGGAGCAAGCATCGCTACTTGAGGCAATCGGAACAAGTGGTTTGGCGGGGATTGCTGTTGCGGACGTGGGATGTGGCGGCGGTCGATTTCTCGACCTATTGGCAGGTTTCACCGAGGGTCCTACTATTGCGGTGGAACCAACTGCTTCCTTCCATCCGGAACTTCGGCGCAAGGGGCATGCGACGTTCCCCACAGCCGAAGGAGCCATAGCTGAGTGGCGCCACGCAATCGACCTCACGGTGAGTTTCGATGTGATCGAGCATGTCGAAGATCCAACCGCATTTGCTCGGGACTTGAAGTCGCTCTCCAAGCCCGGCGGTCGCATTATTGTCGGCACGCCCAATATGGACCAGTTACTCCTGAGATTAATGCCGCAAGAATTCGGCGCTTTTTTCTTCCGGGAAGTTCATCGCTGGTACTTCACACCACGCTCACTGCAATTGTCACTTGAAAGTGCCGGACTTAAGGACATCCATGTCCGCTCCCTGCAGCGCTACGATTTTTCCAACATTGCATGCTGGCTTCGAGATCGTCGGCCGACCGGGAATGGTGCAATTGACCTGCCACGAATTCTCACCGCAAATCTTGCTAGCGCGCTTGAATCCGCGGGCATGGGCGAGTATCTGATAGCAGAAGCAACGGTTTGACCGACGCGATCATTCGCCCCGACGATCACCACGAGAGCGCGCGAGGCGCGCGGGATTGCCTAAGTAGATCCCAAGCGGCTCGGTGGAACGTGTTACAACGCAACCCGCAGCAATCACGCAACCATCCGCAATTGCCACGCCATCTAAGACAGTGACATGCGTACCGAACCAAACATCGTTGCCAACCCGGATTCCAAGCCGACTTTCGCCCTGCTCGCGAATTGGTCGCGCGGCATCATCAAAGCAGTGATTGGCCGGGACAAAAACCGTATAGGCGGCGATTCGAACATCATCACCGATTTGAAGTCCCCCATGACCGTAGAGAATGCACCCGGGGTTCACTGAGCAGTCACAACCAAGGGTGATTGTTCCTCCCGAGGCGAGCAACCGTGCACCCTCGTGGATCGTGGTACGAGCTCCGATCGAAATAGCCCCGCCCTGCCGCTCGATACGCGCACCCGGTGCGACCCATGCGCCAGACCCAATCCGAACACCCTGCAACCGCAGCCAGATTCGCTTAACGACCCATCGCGGGCGAAGGGCGTTACGAATGGCGATTGAAAGCGTTCGCTTCATAGTGCGTCTCGGCCGTCGCTCGATGATCGCGCAGCCGCCGCTGCATGGCGCAATGTGACTATCAACATAAATACCGAAGATATCGCAACAGCGCTAGCAACGCCGGCCGCGGCGGCTATGAGTGGCGGCATCACCATCAGGAGCCCGGTAATGAACACATATGGCAAGACGGCTTGGAGCACAGTAAATAGGTAATAACTTGGCCAGCTCTTGAGTGCTGAGTAGTAGGTGGCGAGCATGCGCATTGGCAGAAATGGGCCAGCGAAACAGGCAATAATGACGGGCAGACCAGCAGCGGAATACTTGGGCAGCAGGAATGCAACGATGGCCCACCCAACCAAACCCGCGAGTGCGGATACAAACACCATTACAAAGACTGTCGTCCGAATTTGCCCCAGCAATCCTTTGAGCAAGCGGGGAGCATCGTGGTCCTTGCCATAGCTCTCGATGAATTGCGGATAGGAAGAGGCATGCAGCACATTCGGTATCACCTGAAGCAACGACCAGATTCCAAGTACTGGCGAGTAAAGTCCAACCGCTTCGACACCGCCCGCGAGCGTCAAGAGCGCCATTCGTTCCGCCTGCTGGCCAACTAGTAAAATGTAACCTGTGATGTACGTGTGGCGCCCAAACTGAAACATCTCACGAATCGCAACCCAATAAACCCGCGGTCTGGCTCTCACGGGGCGAAGCGCAAAAAAAGTCCCCGAGGCAATGGCCGCCAATAGCAGCGCTCGCAAGAGCAAGCCCTGAAATCCAAGCCACTCAACGAGTACCAAGGTAACGACGCCCATGAGTGCGATCCCAAGCTCGATGCCGCCAAGACGTGCGAAGGCGGCCGACGAGCGAAACGTAGATCGAACAAACTGAGCGTAGTAACCGAGCGACCACACGAGTGCTGCGGTGATTGCTGCAGCTCGAGCAGATCCGCTGTCGGGCGACAGTAGAGCCAATCCGCCGACGGCAAGCAAACCGAGTCCACACATGAGTAGTGAATGTGCAAGTGCTGCCTCCACCAAACGGTGAGCGCGGTCCTGTTCGCCACGCCCAATCAAGTACGGATACTCGCGCGCGAGCCCGCTAAGAATGCCCATCTTGAGCGCATCAAGGGGCAGCGTCACCAACTGCGCAGCACTCCAATAGCCCATCGCAATTGGATCAAGCCAACGGAAGACAAATAAGGCGGAAAGACCGTTCAGCCCTTGCGCTGCACCCATCATTGCAGCGAACCAAGCTCTCGGGTGATGTGCCATCCCCCGGACTCGATGCGAGAGTCTCATATAGAACTCACTGAGGCGCGGGGCCAAATCATCATCGCATCGCGCACTCTCCAGAAACGCTGCCGTAATCCCATCTCTCGATCCAGCAGCCAGCGACGCCTTTGCCGAGAGACCAAAATTTTCGCGGTGCGCCGCACGAGTGCTGGATTTGCGGGAATAGCCAATGCCGCAGTACTACGCGGCCGCCATATAGATTCAATCACACCGTTCATTGCAATGCACTCAAATCCAGCGTGCTCCATTACCGCACGAAGTGTCTCGGGGACGAACGACCATGTGTGCGCGTTCTGGAAATATCGTTCCATGCGCGCTGTCGCAAATGCGCTTGGTACCTCGATTGAAAGCAGACCCTTACTGTTCAATAGTAATTTGAGAGCATTGAGATCGGCGATCGGATCAAGCAAGTGTTCAAGGACATGCGAAAGCACCACAAGATCAAACCGCTCACCTGATGAGCACGCGGCACTAAGTAGTCCATGCCGAAGATCTAGCCCCCGCGCGCGACCAAGTGCAAGGTACCCGTCATCAACATCCCACCCGACAACACGGCACCCGCGGTCGCTATATGGCACGAGATTCCAGCCTGCACCGCAACCGATCTCGGCTACTGATGAACCAATGCGCAGTTTGACGCGGCGCAGTGTGCGACTTACGCGGAGCCGTCCGGTAGTTTCTTGCATTGCGAAGTATGCGTCTGGATCATGCCCAGGCCGTTCATAAATCGCTCGATAAAGGTGTTGGTAAAAGTGCGCATACGCATCTGCATTCATACGCGGATTTGTGCGCAAGAGTCCGCATCGGGTGCACAAAACGGTGCGGTGTGGAATACCGTAACGATCAACCGCGGCAATGCATAGTTCATCCAACGACCCGCAAATGCACGGGATGAACTCTTGTGCATATTCACCAGAGGTAAGTCGATCGCAAGTGGCGCGAATTGCGTCGCGCCCCCGTGGCCCGGTCGCTACCCCGAGCTCTTGCGGCGCGCGCGCAAATGCTCCCACCAGTAATGGCATTTCCGGGGAATGCACGCCGTCACAGTTGCCTATGCTCTCCGTGGTCATGCGGCAAAGAATGGATGCATGTGTTCAAGGTTTGTCATTCGCCCGCTTGGTACATCGATTGACCCAACGAATGATGCAGTCTTACTGTCGCTGCGGGTTAACACGCCTACTGGGCTCACTAGAGTGTCGAGCGGCGCGTGTGCGGACTCCCAGCGATGGAGTCCCTTACCGGCGATCCGAAACGGCCCGTCCTCCCAGGAACGCCCATCTGCCCCGACAAGACGAATCCAAACATTTACTGGGCGCACAAATGGATTGAGCGTTATGACCACGATCCGCGAATCCGCTGTGCATTGCGCAGCGGGGAAATTTTCATAATGGAATTGTTCGGTACGCGTAAAGCGCGCGGCGCCCCAGATGTAGGCCGCTGGCAGATGTGCGTCAAATGATCCATCGGTTGAACGAAAGTGGTGGTAACTCACCAACACACTACTGACGCCCCGTGGAGTGACATCTGGTGAATATGCCATCACTTCACAGTAATGAAACAGCTGCGGCAAACCGCCCTCTCGGCAGAGGTCCGCGGACTCTATGGTTTGCTGCCCATGCAAATCCATTACGTCCGAGCGGCGAACGAGTATGGGCTCCAGCGGATTCCGACCATACAGGCGGAACTCCCAGAAGTATCGCGCAGGCTGTCGCGATGTCGTGCAGGGGGCGAAACTTATCGATGTAGACGCGTGTTCGTTGTGAACAACAAAGTTCGCAGATGGAGCCCACTCAAGCCCCGACACACCACGCGGACTACGCGACTGGAACGCAGCAATGGCACGTCGGACACTGTGCCGAATCAGTTGGGATGGCGATAGTGTTAAAATCATAATCGATTTCAGTGATGTTGGACAATCCACCGACCGTCAGAAAGTTGTTTCCAAGCAAACCAAACCATCAATCGTTTCTTGTTCTCAAGCCAAATGAGAGCGTTCGGATCTGACCATTCTGATGGTTGCTGCAGTCCAAAGAAACTGCGCAACTCAACCCACATGCTTCCAAGCGGCGGTACATCCACTGTACGGGAAATGGTGGTCCCATCTGCTAGACGCAAGTGAACGGCACTCGAATAAGAACTCGCAAGTGGATTGGAGATAGCCATCCAGCACTCTTGGTTTGGCTGGAACGGGTGATTACAGTGATAGTGCCCGTTGTAGTCATGGGCTGCGTACTTGTCGTGGTAATGCCAGCGGCCCGGCCGCGCTGGAACTCCATGTGAAAAGTTGAACACGCAGTACGGTCGCAGAGAACCGACCTGCCGAAGCAATCGGTAATCAATGATCATCATTCCTGTAGCGTCGCCCCGAACATCTGGAAATAAATCTTCTAAACTGAGCTCAACAGAGCAGCCGTCTCGAAGCACGAGTCCGGTTCGTCGGGCGAGTTTGCGCCCATCAACATCAAATAGCGTGACCATAAACTCCACCTGCTTGCCGTTGACATTGGAGCGGTCCTCAGGAAATGCCAGGTTGGATAGTGCCAAACTCGTGGAGATATCGTTGCGACGGATCATGAAGATCGCGAAGCGACGCAGGGTGAAGTGATGGCGAATGGCTGTCTTTATGCCGCGCCACGAAGCCCCTATCCGACGACCGAGTGGAATTTGAACCCCGGCCATGCCAACCATGCCGCGAGCATGTTCTTCCTGCCATACCCGCACCATGTCTTTGATTTCATATTCGCAACTAGTGCAGCGGCTGCCGACTTGGTAGTTCTCGCGCAGGGTCTCAAATGATGCGCCATTCGTTTCGTCGACAATGCGCTGCATCTGCTCGTAGGTGATTTGATAACAGTTACAGACATTACGGCGCGATGGCTGACCTTCGCCACTAACACTGCATGCGTTGCAATCCTTGCCAACAGATCGTTCGCCATTCATGATGGCCCGCCCTTCTTAGTGATTGCACGACTAAACCCGATTGCCTGAGCATGAGGACTGACAACTACGGCATGCGACTCGACCACTCCGGCGATGACTGATCCTGCACCAACAATCGCACCATCACCGATGGATGATCCCTTCAACACAATCGAATGCGCGCCGATAAACACGCAGGAGCCGATCTGCACAGGTCGAGATCGCGGACGCCTAGGGTCTGCATTGCCCACATGCGACGCGAGCGGCAACGCGTGCAAGTCCGAATCGACCAACATGCACCCGCCGCCAATGAGCGTGTCACTGCCAATCGAAATTGAATCGGTAGCCACAATTACAGAGTTGCTGATACCAACACGATCGGCAATGGCGATGCAGGCATTACGACCAGCGTAAATTCCCAATCGTTGGCCAGATCCAACAAGATTGATGCGCGTACCTGAATTCATCCGGCAATCACGACCAAGCGATACGGTGGCGGCGGGATGTATCCGCAGACAAATCCAACCCGTTGCTCGAAATCGAGGCCCGACACGCACGCCGAGTAGCGCAAATCGCAGGCGCGCAATGATGGTGAACAGCGTCACAGTCGCGCTGTCATGCGCAAATCGGCAGATGTGAAGCGTGGTGCGAATAAACTTCATCGGCGACTAGATACGCGACAGTATCGCATGGGGCTCACTTGTAGGTCCGGCCAATCCTTGGTCGGGGCCTCGTTGTCGACCAGCAATAATCCTGAAGAAAGTGTCGTGTTCTGCAGGCGAATCCGGGTGGTCGAGATCCAGACTCATAGCTCTGAAGTCCGTGCCCTGCGCACTGAATGAAAAACCCCTGAAGACAAGGTGTAGGTATCGCTTTGCGACCACGATCCGCGCAGCGGGCGGGCGCTTCGGGGCGCTCGGCACCGCGTCGACCGCCGCAAAATAAGAACTGGCATCTAGGGGCTCGTCCACAATTCCCAGCCCCTCGTACTTAGGACGGCCAGCAGCAATCACTGGCAGTCCGCGCGCCGTCATTTCGGGACCAGCACTGCTGAGATAGACAAGGCCAGCACTCGCGAATGGAAGCAAACCAAATGTGTTTACTGGTTCTTCTGAACCAATGACCAGTACATTCGGAGCATTGCCTGCAAGGCGAGTGGCTAGGTCGCCCGTGCGTATTTTGCACTTGACCGGTCCCACCCATTGCTCTGCCGGATGCGCCCGAACCACCAATCGCAACTGTGGGCGCGCCCGAACATGCGCGATCAGTTGCTCAAGCCAATCCCGTTGACCACGAAAGCAACGCTCGCGAGCAAGCATCGAACTGTCGCCAACAACATTTGGTGCTGCCAATAGGAGAGTTCCAGGCGCAGTGACAAATGCGCGTACTCGCTCGGGAAGGGTTGCCGATACTGAGTCGCGTTGCACGCGATAGAAATTCTCGAGCCAAGTTGCATCGCTCGCCTTCGCTCCATCAACAAACTTGAGATATTCGTCTACCTCACGCTCTTTCGCTGCATCCCATGGTCCCAATGCCTCAAGCCATCCCTTGACGTTGTATTCCAGAGCAGGTGCATTATGGTTGTAGATCATGTGCCCAGCACGCCATGCCCATCCTTCGAGGCACACCGTTGTCTGCGCCGATTCTCGCGCTGCATGGAGTAGCCCCGGGGTCTCACCAACGAGACCACTCATCAAAATGAAGCTGTCGAATCGCTCTTGTTTCAGAAGTTCATAGAGCCCGTTTCCAGCTCGAAGGTTGCGCGCGCGCAACGCATCAACATCCGCACCGAATGTTGAAGGGTTGTCCACAACGTCCTGCTCTTCGATGTGTCGGTCATAAGCCACCGCAGCCGACACGATGGCGTTCACTGCCGCATCAAGACCTGGGCAGTTTGTCGGACTCGGATCTGCCCATGTGTCAATGTCAATGAGGGCAATATCAGGAATCGCGATCATTCCTGGCCAAAAACGCCATTTGGACGGAAGCCACTGCGATTCTGCGGCAGACAGTTGGCTTTGAGAATAAAGGATCGTCGTCCGAATTCCCATGCGCCTCATCACACAGGCGGCATACCCCGCCCACTCGATCCATGTTGGATTCCGCAGCGCCGACAGTAGCACGTGTCCAGTGATCGCCGGCAGCGGCTTTGAATCAATACTGGCAAGCCAACGATCGAGAGCGGCACGCGGAGTTGGAGCCGATCCGCCCCCACGGATACCAATTCCATACATCGTCATCGCCGCTGCTTTGGCAGATGCGCGCCGGACCCGGTGAATCTTCTCCTGCAGCGAAAGACTTGCCATTACAGGATCACCATGCCTCTAGGACGGTCTTGCGTTGAATAGGGTCAATCGATGCAATTTCCGGATCGTCGTAGTAAGAATCACCGACGACATGAGTCGTTGAAACCTCTTCAAATATTGCACCATGTCGCGATGAGAATGAGTGCCACACCCCACGCTCTACTAGCGCGATATCGCCCGGCCGCATCGCAGTTCCGTCGCCGTCGCGCGTGATTTGCAGATCGCCATGAAGCAGTTGGAATGACTCTTCCTTGACCATATGCCGATGCGCCGGGTGCGATTGCCCGGGTAGCACAATAATCAATTTCTTGCAGTATTCACGATTAATCAGATTGACGATGATCGCGCCATGCTGCCGAAATCGCTCCGGGCCGTAGTGATGCGACATGTCGATCGAGTAACTCGTGCCGATCTGAATACCAGCCTCGTGAAGCATGCCTTTGGCCTCGTGCAGCAAGCTGCGCAAGGCGACGGCAGTAGTGCGAGAACGGCGCTCGGTGAGAGCCGCGTTCGACTCATAGTCATGCGTTGCATGCATTCCCCCGAGAAATTCGCTGGACGAAGTCTGTCCTGCGGCACAGGGCATAGCGAAGAACACCTGTTCAGAGGTGATGATGTCGCCATTCTTTACTGGCTGCCGCAGGTATGTGCCACGCTTCAGCGAGAGCAATGAATCCAATTCGTCCTGTGTGACATGCTTCGGCTGTGCCGGATCACCAGAGATCGCCCGCGCTAGCAGCGCCGCAGCCACCCACGCCTCCGTCTCCGCGGGATCCATCGAATACGCATTCAGCGGCGATCCGGATGTAGGAATTCCTACATGGCGCTCCAGTATGCGAGCCCCCTTCGCTACGGCGATCTTCACCGGATCCAGGTTGGTCGGCGCTTCATGACCGCTGTAGCCAATCCGAAGCCAGTGATATCGACGACGCATCCAGTCCAATACATGCAGTTGCAAGGCATCATTTGGAGTCGGGTACAAGCCAACGCAATGCAACAGCGAGAAGTCCATCACGCCGCGGTGTTCGAAGAAGTTGACAATCTGATCCATCTCCTGCTGTCGAAGACCGCCACTCGAACAGATCACCGGCTTTGAGCAGCGTGCGATACGTTCAAGCAGTGGCCAATCGTTGGCGCTACAGCTGGCGATCTTTACAATGTCGACCCCGTGATTAATCAGCAGGTCGAGTGATGATTCATCGAATGGCGTGCACGCTGCGATCATTCCATGCTCGTGGATCGCTGACACTAGGGTGGCGTAGTCCGCGGCGGGAAGTTCCGTAGATAGAAAGCGCTTGATGTGCTTGTGATCGCCCGATCGAAAGTCTGGATGAATAAAGGTAGCGAGATCGCGGTACTGCAACTTTACAGCTGCACGGATGCGATGCTTTCGCACAATGCGTCCCATGGATTCAACGATGTCGAGCCCATGCTGAAGGCTTCCTTGGTGATTGTTGGCTACCTCGAAAATGAACAGTGGCTCATTAGTCTCTGACTTCATGGCAATTCCTTTCCAAGCGCGGCGGCGGAATGCGCTAGCCGTACGAGCGACGCGATCCCAGTCGCCCGATCATCGACATACACATCCGCGGCGGGTTTCCCAAATCGAAGTTCGTGATGACGGACCCCCCAAGCCACCATCTGAGACCGGGTGACATCCGACCAATCAATACCAGTCGCAGAGCCGCGGGCTGTAAACAGGATGATCCGATGTCCAACTTTGTGAAGCAAGTTGACTGCGTCAATCACGTCCTGCTGCGGGCGCGCTAGTGCGTAATCGTTACCCGGAGAGATCGTGGCAATCACTCCGTCAATGTCCATGCACACCACCATTGCGCGACTCAATGTGCTAGGAATTCCACTTGCCGCATCAACAGCGGCATCAAACTGCACCGCATTGTCGATGTCATGGTGGTGATCCATGACATACGCACCAACAGTATCACCAACCATTGAGCGCTTCTCTAGGATGGTGGACGGTCGCATGACATCAATGCAGGCGTTCTGTAGCCATGCCGTTGGCAACGCCTGCCGCGGCATGCTGTGTGATTCCCGGATTCCGGCAGTCGCCACCTGTTCCAATGTCCCATCAACGTGTTTCCACCACATCTTCAGTGGAGATTCGGGAGCTAGCGACACCGAACGCACAGAGTCCCACTCGGGGTGAGCAAGAAGCAGGGCAACGGCGCCATCAATGTCTGTTGCCGTCCGGTTTGGATACGTCGGACGGACATGAGCAACCAAATCCGGTAGTGAACTGTGAGTTAATCGGTACCACTCGAGGGCGTGCGTGAAAACCTCCAGGTCAGTAGACAGGTCTCCTGCGAGCGCCGGCGGGCGAAGAAATGGCACCTCCGCGCCTGCCGCACGAGCGATCTCGGCATAGTGCTCGTCATCTGTAGAAACGATGACCCGATCTATTGATTGTGACGCAACAGCCTGCTGGACCGCCAAGCTCAGCAGTGGCGTACCACGGAAGGACCGGATGTTCTTGTGTGGCAGGCTCTTTGAGCCGCTTCGTGCAGGGATGATCGCGATGACGCTCATGAGTCAGAATTAACAGAGTATACGTTGGTCCAGTGTCTAACACCTTCTTAGTCAATCAATGGAAACCGCCAAATTCAGCTCGAAGAAGCTTGAAGCGCCATTGGCAAGGTCCACCCGGTACAGTGCTTTCCATGCGCATCTCGATACTTGCCGACATCCCGTGGCCGACGGGCGCCGCAGGGAGCGTCCGAGTGCGGCGGTGGGCTGAAGAACTGTCCCGCGCCGGCTGCGAAGTGACGGTTATCCCAGTGGGAAACTTTGGTTCGAGCGACGCCGAGGATGTCGATCAAGAGTTTCATACTGCAACTGCGGCACGATTCACATCCAAATTTGGAGTATTTGGGCGCGATGGATGGTCTTCGCTCACCCGTATCGCAGAGGCGCTCCGGCTTGCGAAGCCCGACTGGATTCTTTGCTACGGGCGCCGCGTGTCCACCATGGCTGCGTGCGTCGCAAGGCGTCCGCGCGGCACGCGAATTGCTGTTGACGTAACAGAGCACCCGTCGATCACTCTGTGGGAACGCGGTCACGGAAGTGCAGCGGGATGGGATCACTGGCTCGGCGCGCGATATCTCCTCCGCCAAGCAGACGCCGTCTTTGCGATCACCCCGAATCTTGCTGCCGCGTGCCAACCCTGGACCCGAGCCCCGATCACCGTGGTTCCGGGCATGGTGAGAGAGGTTCAGGCTATCGCCGCGACAACCACAACCACCTCACCGAAGTTTGGATACTTCGGCGGCTGGCATACAAAGGACGCGCCAACATTCGTCATCCGCATGGCCGCACGCATGCTGCTGAATGACCCACATGCCACATTCGAGACAGTCGGATTCATGCCCAAGGAAATCTTGGCTGACCTTATGGACGCCGGGCTCAATTCACCGCGAACCATTCACCATGGGGCTGTCTCAAACGAACGCCTCGCTGGCGTGCTCTCACCCTGGGCATTGGCGCTCATGCCTCGATCGGATGCCAAGAGTGCGTGCTTCGCGTTTCCCAATCGCGCCGCTGATTTGCTTGGATACGGTGTTCCAGTAGCAGTTCGCGAATCTGTTGGAATCGCTTCCCTTGGCGCGGAATCTGGGGTTATTCTTGTGCCGTCCGATGATGCTGAACGCGCGGCGGACATGGTGTCAGCAATCCTTACAGATCATCCGCGCCTTGCTGAGTTTCAATTGGCAGCGAGGCGTGGCGCAAAAATGAACCTTTGCGCCACTCAGGCAATTGGGCAGGCAGTTTCCATCATGCGCCGAACGCGATCGGCAGCAATCTGATGGTAGGTAATCACCCAACCGCGCTCACTGCACGCCGCGTCGTAATCATCGGCGCAACTTCACCCTTAGGCATGAGTATTGCGAACGCTGCGCTTCTTGGCGGAGCTGAAGTCCTTGCGGTATCCCGATCAGTTGCTAGTCGTCCGACTGCAATGGGATCCTGGAACGCCTTGCAGATGAATCTTCGATCCCCAAGGGCATGCAACGAATTGAAATTAACTCCTAGTGACTTACTCATTAGTGCCGCTCCGCTACGGGAATTCGCGCGTGCAATCACTGCGACAGAGTTACCGCGGGACCTCAGCATCACCGCCATCAGCAGCGCCAGCGCCACCACGAAAGCTCATTCGCCGTTTCCGCGCGACGCGCTATGGTCCCAAGAGATGCGCGACGCAGAATTGGCGATTAGCGCCGCTGCTTCAGGTAACGCTCGCATCCTTCGGCCAACCATGATTTATGGTTCTGGCCGCGACAAGAACGTGGCACACATTGCACAGCGACTGGCGCGCGTTCACCTCCTTCCGCTCATCGGTGGCGGCGCTGGACTGCGTGCTCCAGTACATGTGGACGATCTCGCGCGCGTTGTGCTTGCGGCTGCATGCGCGGCGCCGGTTGCAACGCCGATTCACGTTCCCGGCGGGGAACGCCTGACGTTCCGCGAGATGGTTCGCCGAGTCGCGGCTGCGGCAAGCATCCGGTACACAGAGATCCCCATGCCGTCATTTCCATTCACCCTTGGTGGCCGAATGTTTGCCAACGTTGGACGTCTTGGCTGGTCCTTTGCCGCTTGCGCCCGAATGGCCGAAGACTTGACGGTGCCCGACGACGCCAACATATTTGGGATCAGCCGGAGGGACTTTCATCCCGATGCACGCGCGGTTGGGCAAACGGAGCCGCGCGAATGAAATCGCCCAATGCCGTTCTACTTGCACACTTTGCCGGCTATCTACTGCAGTTTCGAGGCTCGCTCATCTCGGAGCTGGTGGCGCGCGGCTATCAAACGACAGTGATTGTGCCTGGCCTTACGCCGAAATTGTCGAGCGCCCTTGCCGATCGTGGCGCCAAGTCACAAGGCATCCGCCTCGACCGTACCGGCCTCAATCCCTTTGTCGACGCAGCGTATCGAAAGGCACTGCACACAATCCTGCTGGACATTCGCCCGGATGTCACTATTGCCTACGGCGTTAAGCCCATTGTGCACGGAATTCCAGTTGCAGCGAAAGTCAATTGTCCAATTCGTGCTCCATTGTTTGCAGGGCTCGGTGGATTGGTGCGCCCGACTGGTATTCGCCAGCGCATCATGGGGACGTTGGCGCGGCCCATGTTCGCTCGAAGCCTACGCGCGTCCACGCATGTAGCCACTCAAAATGCTGATGACGCAGACTTCCTCTCCAATCGATTTGCCAACGATCTCCCCGGCGCTCCGATCATTACTGAAGGGTCCGGCGTGGATCTCGCACACTTTGAATTGACCCCACCGCCAGTACGCCCGATGGTATTGATGACGGCTCGGCTAGTGGTTGAAAAGGGGATTTGGGAATTCATTGATGCTGCTAAGTTCGTTCGTTCAAGCAATCCCCAAGTTCGCTTTGTGATCGCTGGTTTCTTTGAGTCCCGCGCTGGCGCCGCTTCAAAGGAAGAATTTCTGGCGCGGTGCGAACAGGCAGGAGTCGAGTACGCCGGACATGTTGATGACATCCGGCCGCTCCTCCGTGAATGCAGCGTCTTTGCCTTGCCCACCTACTACGGCGAGGGGCGCCCGCGATCAATCCAAGAAGCCCTCGCAACCGGACGCCCAATCGTCACCACCAACAATGTTGGCTGCCATGATTCAATCGTTGAGGGTGTGCACGGGCGAATCGTCCCGCCACGGAACGCATCGGCGCTCGCCGCCGCAGTGTTGGATGTACTGGCGTGGCCAAGCCCGGAAACCACTGCAGTTACATGCCGAAACTACGCCCAACAGCGATACTGTGCAACGCGGATTGCGCGTGATTTTCTTGACTCAGTTGGCGCCGATGGTACGACTGTGAAAATTGGATAACCTGCCTGTTACGGCATGCACGTTTCACAACACATTCCATGGTGGGCAAAGATCGGCGTGAAGATTGCCTTGGCGAAAGCTCCCGTTTCCTACGATTTATGGAGGCGGATTGGCATATTTCGCCACGGGAAAATGACTGAGGCGAGCTACTCGCAAAGCATCTTTGAGTCCCACATGACATCGTTGTCCGCGCACGCTTGCACCAAGCCCAACACATTGCTGGAACTTGGGCCGGGAGATAGTGTGTCCACCGCCATATGGGCGCGTGCCCGGGGGATCGAGTCCACCACACTGGTGGACGCGGGACGTTTTGCCACGTCAGATGTGACGGCCTACCACGGTGCATTGAAATTGGCGCAACTTGAGAGTCACCAAGCAGCGCGCGCGTCGACCATTGATGAAATGCTCCGAGAGCTGGGCGCAACGTACCTTTGCAATGGCCTCACTGGACTGCAGTCCATTCCCAGCGAATCCATCGACGCAATATTTTCAAATGCGGTGCTAGAGCATGTCCATCGATCTGAATTCGCGGCGACAATGCGGGAGCTCTACCGCATCCAACGCCCGGGAGGCGTCTCGAGTCATCAGATCGATCTGCGCGATCACCTTGGTGGTGCATTGAATTCTCTACGCATCTCTCATCAACGCTGGGAATCGCCCGTCTTTATGCAGAGTGGCTTTTACACCAACAGGCTGCGATGCTCGGAGATTCGCTCGATCTGCACCGATGCCGGTTGGGAAATTCTTGAGTGCACCGAACGTCGCTGGCCCAATCTCGTCACGCCACGCTCCGCACTACACGCCGATTTTCAGCACTTTGCCGACGAAGACCTGCTCGTTAGCGGGGTCCGTCTAGTGATTCGTCGCCCACTCACGGCTTGATGACGCCCCGATAGATAAAAACTTGCTTTCGGGCGACCTCGTCGCGGCTGTGACGTGAAGTGATCACCGTTCGGCACGCAACTGATAGACGCGCCCGGTGGAGCGGTTGCGCGATGCAAGACGCTGCAGCAATCATTGCTGCAGCGAGCAAACGCGGCGAGTTCGGCTGCACCACCCACCCGCATTCACCGACGAGCAATGCGGCATCACCAACATCCGTAGCAACGACCGGTGTACCCACACTCATTGCCTCTAGTACTACATTGGGGCAAGACTCCCGCACCGACGTCATGGCGCACACATCCGCGGCCGCAAGCCATGGCCGTGCATCGAGTTGCTCGCCCGCGTGATAGATAAGCGGTGATCGCTCCAGCGCTATGTCGGTACTGCGCTGACTAGTCTCCCATCCAGGCTTCCCCACACGGACAAAGACCGCCCGAGCGCCCAGTTCAGTATGGACGATCTCTGCAGCCCGAATGAAGTTGCCAACCCCCTTGTCGGGATGAGCACGTCCAACGTGCATAAAGACGATGTCGTCGTCAGCGACGCCAATCTGGGCCCGAATAGAGCGACGCCAGTGTGCTACGTCCAGTTCATCGGGGACGTCAACGCCGTTATGGGCGACCGATGCATGTTCCATGCAGAATCCAGCGCGGGCGTGTTGCGCGCGCGAGCACTCGGAATTGAACATGATGGCACGTGGATACGCGGACGAGGCGCGCGCACACGCGATAGCAAGGCGTGTTGACAGGGATCGCCGCCCTGAATCCAGCGAACTACGGATGCCCCACACGCAGGGGATTTTGCGAATGCGAGCATCAATCCGACACATGCCCCACAGAGCTGCGGCGTGCCACATCCACACATGAACAACATCCGGGCTATCACTCAACAACGCACCGGTTGCATTTCGCAAGAGCAGTGGATTTGGGACTCTCCGTGATGAACCAAGTACGGTGACCCGCGCGCCGGCGTCTCTCATTGCGCTAGCAAGGGCGCATTCACTGGTCATTCCAACCACGTGGTGCTGCACTGTTCCCCGCGTGTCCAAGATCAATCGAAGCAATGCCGTTTCCGCGCCAGCCCGAGCCAATCCGACGATCAGGTGCGCCACTCGCAGCGGACGGTCAGTCGGTTGCTCCCCATCGGAGGCCGGTGATTGTTGAAAAGACTCACTTCGCTCCATTACCACGAATGATAGTGCCAATCACAAACTCCCTCAGCCCGAAACTCTAGTACAACACCATCTATGCTCAGCAATGGTGCGTGGCCAATTCTTGCAGCATCACTTTCAGCCGCCACTTGCGTCTTTGCTACGGGTGTCCTGCGAAAGCGACTTGTTGCCGCCGCCGTTGTTGACCACAGTAACGAGCGAAGTTCTCATACGGGGTCGGTCCCACGCGGTGGCGGACTCGCATTTATCGCGGTTTCCATGGCAACAATTGCGGCTTCAACCCTTGTGGTTGGTTACCCCGCGGAACCCGCACTCGCCTTAAGTTTGGCGGCCATCGCTGTTGCGGCCGTCGGGGCAATTGATGACTTGCGAGGACTTTCTGCGGGCGTTCGCATGGTCATTCATTTGCTCGCCGGGGCGGCACTTGCCTGGGTATGCATGCAGGGCAACCCCGCCTTTGACGGGGGAGTACTTCAACTAATTGCCTCCGGAATTGTGATCACGTTCGCTACGGCGTGGATGATCAACCTCACCAATTTTATGGACGGGATTGATGGATTGGCCGCATCATCAGGCGTCCTGATCATGACCGCGGTGGGGGCATTTGCATGGCTCCATGGCGATACCGAACTGTGCATCGCGTGCGCTGCGGTGTCTGGGTCTGTCGCAGGCTTTCTACCGTGGAATCTCTCACGAACCCGGCGAATATTCATGGGCGATGCAGGTAGTGGATTTCTTGGGTTCGCCATTGCCGCCGCGCTTGCCGTCGCATGGAAGTCGGGTGCAATTGACGCCGCTGCTGTGTTCATCCTGCCCGCAGTGTTGGTCACGGACGCCACCATGACGCTGTGTGTTCGAGCACTTGGAAGAGAGAAGCTCACTACGGCGCATCGTTCGCATGCCTATCAGCACCTCGCACAACGATGGGGCGCCCATCGACCAGTGACGGGGATGTACGCAGGCGCAACGCTGTTGTGGTCCATCCCGATTGCCGCTGCCTCAGAGGCATGGCCAGCACTATCACTGTTGATGGTTTGCCTCGCGTATGGGCCCCTCGCGGTGCTAGCGATAGTGCTGCGCGCTGGTAGGCGTTAATCCGGCATCAGGCGTGTCGCGCCGTCTCCCCCAACCCCGTCACCATCACCAACTCCCGCACCCTCGCCCGGTCATGCTGACTGACCGCGGCCTCCAATTGCTGCAGGCGGTGTTCAAACACTTCCCACGGGGTGAAGGCCTCTCGCGCACGGAATATCCCTTCATGCCGGGTGGGCATGAGCTCCGCGCCAATTACCAGTTCTTCGTAAAGCTTCTCACCCGGGCGCATGCCCGTAAACACAATCTCGATCTCGCCGTTTGGGTTCGACGCATCACGCACCGTGCGCCCCGAGAGTCTGATCATGTTGCGTGCCATATCCGAAATACAGACCGGATCGCCCATATCCAGAACAAAGACATCGCCGCCCTCCCCCATGGCGCCGGCCTGCAGGATCAACTGCACCGCCTCCGGAATGGTCATGAAGTAACGAGTGACTTCCGGATGGGTCACCGTGACCGGTCCACCAGCCATGATCTGGTCCTTGAAGATCGGCACCACGCTGCCGCTTGAGCCGAGAACGTTTCCAAAACGAACCATGGTGAATCGCGTCTTGCCATTGCCTCCGTAGCGCGCATGGAGGGCCTGCAGCGTCATTTCAGCCACGCGCTTCGATGCACCCATCACGCTGGTTGGACGGACCGCCTTGTCGGTACTCACAAATACCATGTCCTGCACGCCGTGCTTCAGCGCGGCCTCAGCAACACGTAATGTTCCTAAGACATTCACCTCTGCGCCTTCAGGCTCGTTGTCTTCCACGATCGGCACATGCTTGTACGCCGCCGCGTGATAGATAGTGTCGGGGCGGTGCAACTCCATGATGCGGTCGATCCGCACGTGGTCGGTGACACTTGCGAGGTAGCGGTGAATGACCGCGCGCGCTGAGCCAGGAGCCAGCGAGTGGCGCGAGCGATTGAGCTCGCTATCAATTTGAAACAGGTTGAATTCACCGTTATCCAGCAAGATCAGGCACTTTGGACCAAGGTCCATGACCTGCCGGCACAGTTCGCTGCCGATCGATCCGCCGGCGCCCGTCACCAGTACGGTCTTACCCGTCACGTTGGCGCCCAAGAGTTCCGGCTGGGGAGCCACTGGTGCGCGCCCAAGCAAGTCCTCAATAGCAAGTGGGCGCAATGCATCGACATTCACACGACCATCGTTGATTTCAGCCAGCGTTGGAACGGAGAGAACCCGAACCCCCATGGCAGCCGCATGCTCCAACGATGCACGACAGGAAGCACGACTGGCCGGCCCGACGGCTACGAGAAGCGCGTTGAAGCCTGTGCTCTCGCGCACACTATCGAAGGCACTCATCGGGTAAATCCGGATACCTCGAACGGCACCGCCAACAAGTTTGGGGTTGTCGTCAAAGAAGGCCACCACTGCGGACACTCGGTCATGCCCAAGCGCTGCAGCAAGACCAGCGCCAACATCACTGGCACCAAAGATTGCCAAACGGTTGCGCTTCCGGGAACCAAGCCGCATGAACCGACTGGCGAGCAGCCGAGCGCCGCCCGATGCGCCGAAGAGCAGAATTCCACCGATGACGGGCGCTGTACGTGGTATTCCGTAACCCCGGCCCGGGATGACTAACAAGAGCACCAGCAGGATGGCCGTTGCGGCAACACAC
>JBDKKN010000160.1:0-3171 GCA_039796075.1 Planctomycetota bacterium
AAGCGGCGGATCTCGGAGATCTCATGATCGTCTTCGAGGGTGTGATGGCCCTGCTTCGGAATTGAGAAGGTCATCTCATGCCCGTGCAGGATCACCTTGAGGTGTTCCTTCTTGGTCTCATCGCAGGTGCCACCGAGCTTCTCAAACATGTGCACGATGTCGCGCCAATGGATGTTGTGCGACGTGGGATGCGCGAAGATCTGACGAACGGTGTGTTCAGCGTGGTGACTCATGAGTAACTCCTAAGTGGGACGAGCAGTCTAGCGGCTTGATGTGCAGGAAACACAGCGCGCGCCCCCGATTGGGGACGCGCGCTGGAAATTGAATCATGGAGTGAGCGTCCGCTGTAGGCGGAATACTTGTCAGCGACGACGACGGGTGGCGATCAGTCCTGCCGCACCGAGCAGCGCGATGGCTCCCGGAGCTGGAACGGGGGCGCCCGCGAAGCCGAGATAGAGCGTGTCGATGCCGACGAAGTTCATTGCTGCAGCGGTGCCTGCTGGCTCGATGGTGAGACCGGTGATCGTCAGGGTTGGATCAGTCAGCCAGAAACCAGCGAAGGCGGTTTCGTTGTTGAAGTTCTTGAAGATCGAAGTCCCGTTCGAGAGCTTCAACCAAATCTTGCCGGGGACAAATGCGCCCTCGGAGTCGAAGAACTGGAAGCCACCACCGATGCCACGTAGGCCGCTGAAGTCAGCGCCGACCGGGCCGGTGAAATCAAGAATGATCGAGGAGCCGGCAGGAGTGGAGTAGATGCCGTTGCCGGTACTCACCATCTCGCCGCTGCTTGAAGTAGCGGTCCACGACGACCAGCCATTACCGCCCGAGGCAACGCCGCCGACGATCGGAACGTCAATCATGTTGTCGGTGCGAAATCGAATGTCCCAGTTTGCTGGAAAGAGCGCCATGTCCGCATCGGTGGCAGCGTCACGCCACTCGTTGCGGCTGGTGAAGGTCACAACGTCTACAACACCGGCAAATGCGATGGACGAAGCCGCGAGAGCGATAAAGCTGGCAGGAATGAGATGGCGCATGAGAAGTAAACTCCAAAGAACTGGCCCGGAAAGGGCCGAAGAACGAATGTCGCGAAACATATCGGCGACTTTTTCCCGTACCGCGACAAACATCACCGCTGGTGATGCGCCGTTGCGAGTTCCTCGTCTCCGGAGTAGGAGGCGAGATGTAGGGGCGGAGTGGATCATGGTGATTCAAAAATATTTTTGGTGGGGATATTGGCCGGGCGCGGGTGCCGCGCGCACATGCCCCGTACTGGCGCAGCGGGCGGGGTTCGGGCGGGGATGAGTGGTGTGAATGGATTCATCTGTGGACGCATGGATGCACGGCGTTGAATTGATAGACTGACGTCGGAGACGCGGGCATAGCTCAGTTGGTAGAGCGTCAGCTTCCCAAGCTGAATGTCGAGGGTTCGAATCCCTTTGCTCGCTTTGGTGGGGATGGTTCGAGGGGGTGTCCGTGATTCGCGTGGAAGTCCATGGCGCGGGGGCCAAGTCGGTGCCCTGCTCGGGCGCAGGCTGTGAACCGTGAAGTTGAGTCAATCGGACTAGCAGCCTTACGAGCGTGCGGCTCATTCCAACACCTCCGTGGCAGTATGTTTTGTCCCGCGCGCGCGAAGTGTGTTTCGGCGCTCTTTGGGTGCGACTTATTCCATCGGCTGCGGGTCTGTCGTGGTGGCGACCGAGTTACCCATCGTGCTCGATCCGCTCCTCGCCCGCCCTCACGTCCGTCTCTGCGCTCACGACAGCCGTGGGGAAATGAAATCGAAAAACCGAATAAATTCCGGGATTGTTGGTGGAATGTGGTGTCGGTCGCCGTAACTCTAGATATGAAACAATCGAAACACATCGGGCGGACTGGTCCACTCCTCACGAGGACGGGGCTTGTTGCTGCATTTCTCGCAACGGCAGGGGTTGTTGCGGTCGAGCGAAGCGCGCACGCTGATGGGATTGTGCGATGCTGGGGGTACAACGCCCAAGGTCAGTGCAACCCGCCCGCGGATCTCGGTCCATGCTCAAGCGTCGCGGGGGGCTTATACCACACCATTGCACTCCGAAGCGATAGCGGCGTCCGGTGCTGGGGAGGGAACAACTACGGTCAGTGCAACCCGCCCGCGGATCTCGGTGCGTGCTCAAGCGTCGCGGGGGGCGAATACCACACCGTCGCACTCCGAAACGATGGCGGCGTTCGGTGCTGGGGACGCAACAACTACGGCCAGTGCTACACACCCGCGGATCTCGGGACCTGCTCCGCGGTGGCGGCGGGCGCATACCACACCATCGCACTCCGAATCGATGGCGGCGTCCGGTGCTGGGGATACAACGGCGTCGGCCAATGCAACCCGCCCGCTGATCTCGGTCCATGCTCAAGCATCGCGGGGGGCGGATTACACACCATCGCACTCCGAATCGATGGCGGCGTCCGGTGCTGGGGATACAACAGCGGCGGCCAATGCAACCCGCCCGCGGATCTCGGTGCGTGCTCAAGCGTCGCGGGGGGCGGATACCACACCATCGCACTCCAAAACGATGGCGGCGTCCAAGACTGGGGACGCAACAATTTCGGTCAGCTCAACACGCTCGCAAATCTCGGTGCGTGCTCAAGCGTCGCAGGGGGCATATACCACACCATCGCACTCCGAATCGATGGCGGCATCCGTTGCTGGGGAGCAGGATTGACCAACACGGGTTCATTTCCAAACTACGGCCAGAGCAACCCGCCCGCAGATCTCGGTCCATGCTCAAGCGTCGCGGGGGGCTACTACCACACCATCGCAATCGAAGAGGCATGTCCGCGGTGCCCATCGAGTCTGACCGGAAATTGCATAGTCAATGGCGCAGACCTCGGCATTCTGCTTAACGCTTGGGGGTCTTGCCCGGCTGGAACAACGGGATGTACGGGCGACATCAACGACGACGGCGTCGTGAACGGCGCAGACCTCGGCACTTTGCTCGGCGCTTGGGGTACTTGCCCAAACTGAAATCACTCACACCAACCACCTGACCCGGCCGAGCACACGCTTTGCCGGGTTGTGGACCTGCACACCAATCACGGACACCCACGGGCCCGAACAGTTATGTGACCTGTACGGCAGGTATTTACCAGCAAAGACAAATTCATTGTTGGATCCCGGCGTCGACCGTAGTACCTATGAGG
>JBDKKN010000161.1:0-10580 GCA_039796075.1 Planctomycetota bacterium
CCTCGCCTCGTCGATGTCGACGGGGCGATAGTTGTCATAGGCCAGATGGTCTTCAATGCGCTGGATGAATCGGAGTGGCACGCAGCAAGGTTACTTGCACGGTCTAGCGCAGACCACGCCGTGTTGAACTGCCACCGAACTTTGGACCCGATTTACCGTGATTCTTACCGGGCGGCCCAAAATTGTTGCGCTGGCGCTGGATGGCATCGCGGACATTTCCCGCGCCTCGACCTTCACGGGCCGGATGCGTTGCATTCACCTTGCCACCGTCGGCGGGTGCTGCGGTTTCTGGGGCCTTCGGAGCCTCCGCGGCGGGCTTGGCAGCGTCGGTGCTGCCTGCGGATGCGCCAGCCTTCGCGGGCTCGCTCTTGGCTGCATCGGTGCCCGTGCCGCCGGTCTTCGCTGTGTCGGTCTTGGAAACCTTGGCATCCGCGCCAGTGCTAGCGGCCGTGGTCTCCACGGCAGCGGCAGCGCTCTTCGCGGCGGTTTCACCCGCTGGCTCTGCGGCACGCGCGCCGGTGAAGATTGCCGCGCCCATACCGATCTTGCGGACGGCGGTCATCTTGGCGCACTTGGGGCATTTACGCTCGGCTTCAGCCTTGATTGACTGGAACAGTTCCCAAGCATGGCCGCATTTTGAGCATTCGTATTCGTAGGTTGGCATGGTGTTCCTTCGGTTCAATCAGGGCGCGACCGCCACCTTTGCGGCGCGTAGCACGGTTTCACCTAAACGATAGCCGGGTTGCAGCGTCATGCTGACATGACCGCTTTCGATGCCCGCCGCTGCATGTTGCATGATCGCTTCCGCGTGGTGGGGGTCAAATGCATCGCCGGTCTTGGGCTGAATCAACTCCACGCCCGACCGCTCCAGGGCCTTGATCAATTCCGATCGAACCATGTGCATGCCATCGATCGCGGCGCTCACGGTCATCCGTGCTGGATCCTGAGCAAGTGCAAGGTCAAAGTGATCAAGCACCGGAATGACCTGACGGACCACCATGCCCATGGCGTTCTGGCGCATACGCGGCTCCTGCTCGGAGGTACGGCGCTGCAAATTCTGGAAGTCAGCCACCGCGCGCAGGGTGTCGCTCTTGGCCTGCGCCAGTTCGGCGTTCAGTACGCGAATGGCGGTTTGCAATTCTTCGCGCTCCGGGGCGCAGTCATCCACAAAGGGCTGCGCCTCCGATTCGGCGTGATGGTGCTGACGTGTTTCATCCGCGTTGCCATCGGGCTGGTGATGATGTCCGTGCGGGCGTTGGTGTGGTTGGTCGGTCATGGTGTGTTCCTTGCGTAATCGCCCCGGTTTATGTCCCGAACGAGTCCTTCACTTTGCCCCAAAATCCTGGGCTCTTTGCGGACGAATCTTCCTTCTTAGTCGCTTTGCCGAATCCACCTTTACCGGTGGCTTTGCCAGACGAATCCTTGCCATCAGGATTCTTACGCGCAGTGTCCTTCGGCGGCGGAGCAGGGCGCTCAGCATCACGGAGCGCCGTGATCAGTTCTCGTTGCTTGTTGCTCAATCGGCGCGGCACAACCACATGCACCACCACGACAAGGTCGCCGCGTTGCCCGGTTCGAAGATCCGGAACACCTTTGCCATCAAGGCGGAACAATTCGCCATGTTGTGTGCCGGCATCGAGATCGGTTTCCGAAACACCATCAAGCGTTTCGATACTCACGCTGCCGCCGAGCGCAGCATCAGCAAATGAAACTTCGAGCGCGGTGATCAGATCTGAGCCTTGACGCTCAAATCGTTCATCTTCCGCAACGCGAACAACAATGTGCAGATCGCCACGAACACCAGTGCCATCGGGGCTCATCTGTGGCGGCGGCGGTTCGCCTTCGCCAGCAACGCGCACCACTTGACTGTCAGAAATGCCGCGCGGAATCTTCACGCTCAACTTGCGCTGCAAGCTCATGCGTCCTTGGCCGGAGCATTCGCCGCACTTGTCTTTGATGATGTGCCGCCGTCCCTGACACGTGGGGCAGGTGGTGACCATGCGGAACAGTCCGCCAAGGCCATTTTGTGCAACTTGTCCTTGCCCGCCACAGGTGGAGCATTCGATCGGCTTGCTCCCCGGCTTGGCGCCGCTGCCCTTGCATTGCGTGCAGACTTCAAGGCGCTTGAACGGGATCTCCCGTTCGCAACCTTCAAGCACTTCCTCAAGCGTGATTTCCACTTCGGTTTCCAGGTCGTATCCGCGCGCCGGTCCGCGTTGACGGCGTCCGCCACCGCCGCCAGATTGCCCGCCGAAGATGTCGTTGAACATCGAGAAGATGTCTTCAACATGCATGGAATTGAAATCGTGTCCGGCGCGCCCGCGCAGGCCGGCATGTCCGTGGCGGTCATACACCGCGCGGCGTTCCGGGTCGCTGAGCACTTCGTATGCCTCAGCGCATTGCTTGAACTTGCCCTCGGCGTCTGGATTGTCGGGGTTCTGATCCGGGTGCCACTTGATGGCGAGTCGGCGGTACGCGCGGCGAACTTCTTCACCGGCTGCGTCGCGCGTGATGCCGAGGATCTCGTAGTAGTCGGCCGAGGTGCTCATGCGCGGGTCATCCCTCTATCAATTCTCGGTCATCTCTTGATCATGTTCTGAAATGCTGGCTCATGCGCGGAAAGGACCCGAAGGCCGGAGTTGGACGCGATTGCGCCAACTCCGGCCTTCGGTGAATCTCCTTCATCAGGCGATCGCGCCGTTGACCGGCTCCGTCTCGTCCTTCAGTTCCGTCACCAAGACATCCGTCGTGAGCATCAGGCCCGCAACGCTTGCAGCATTCGTCAGCGCGGTCTTGGAGACCAACGCTGGATCGATGATGCCGGCCTTGACCAGGTCCTCGTACTTCTCAGTGGCAGCGTTGTAGCCGTAGCCACCCTTACCTTCGAGAATCTTCTCGCACACCAAGTCCCCGTCAACACCAGCGTTCTGCGCGATCTGGCGGGTCGGGGCGCGCAGGGCCTCGGCCACAATGTCAAAGCCGAAGCGCTCATCGCCCTTGGCCTTGGAACGCAGCGCCTGCACCGCCTCGATGGCGCGCAGGAAACTGACGCCGCCGCCGGGGACGTATCCCTCCTTGGCAGCAGCGCGCGTGGCGTGGAGTGCGTCGTCGACGCGATCCTTGCGCTCCTTCATTTCCATTTCAGTTGCGCCGCCGACGTTGACGATGGCAACGCCGCCGCCGAGCTTGGCCATGCGCTCTTGCAGCTTCTCTTTGTCGTAGTCGCTGGTGGAACGGTCATAGGCAGCCTGAATCTGGCCGATGCGGGCTTCGATGTCCTTCTTCTTGCCAGCGCCTTCAACCATGACGGTCTCGTCCTTGTTGATGATCACCTTACGAGCGCGACCGAGTTCAGACATCTCGATCGACTCGAGCGTGCGGCCCGTGTCGTTGGAGAGGAATGTGCCAGCGGTGAGCACCGCGATGTCGCCGAGCATGGCCGAACGACGATCGCCGAAGCCTGGAGCCTTGACGGCGCAGACCTGCAACACGCCGCGCAACTTGTTGACGACGAGTGCTGCAAGAGCCTCGTTCTCAACTTCTTCAGCAATGATCAACAGCGGCTTCTGGGCCGTTGCAATCTTGTTGAGGAGCGGCAAGAGGTCGGCAAGATTGCCGATCTTCTTCTCAAAGATCAGGATGTACGGATTCTCAAGAACGCACTCGGCCTTCTTGGGGTCGGTCATGAAGTACGGCGAGATGTAGCCCTTGTCGAAGGACATGCCTTCAACGTAATCAAGGGTGGTCTCGTAGCCCTTGGCTTCTTCCACTTCGACCACGCCATCGGCGCCGACCTTATGGATTGCCTCGGCGATGAGTTCGCCCATCGCAGCGTCATGATTGGCGCTGACGGTGGCAACCTTGACAAGGTCGCCCTTGCCGGCGCACTTGCGGGCGCTCTCGGTGATGGCGTTGCAAGCGATTTCTGCTGCATCGTTGATGCCACGCTGCACAGCCACGGCGTTTGCGCCAGTAGCGATGTAACGAAGACCACCATTGAAGATCGCAGCGGCGAGCACGGTGGCGGCAGTGGTGCCGTCGCCTGCAACATCGGCGGTCTTCTTGGCAACCTGCTGCACCATGCGTGCGCCCATATTGGCGAACGGCTCGGCGAGCTCAACTTCCTTGGCGACGGTCACGCCGTCCTTGGTGACGTGGGGACTGCCCCAGCCCTTAGCGATCACCACATTGCGACCAGTGGGTCCCATGGTGACTGCGACTGCTCGGGCGATCGCGTCGACGCCCTTCTTGAGCTCGGCCTGCGCGGCCGTGGTGAACTTCATTTGCTTGCTATTAGCCATTGTTGGGAGGCCTTCCTATGTTGACTGCTGTGGTCTGCTGTGGTCTGCGGTGCAGAGAGTGTTGTGTGCTGTGCAGGTATCGGTACTGCGATGTGCGACTACTCAAGCGTCGAGGACGCCGAGCAATTCGCTCTCGCGGACGATGATGTGCTTGACGTTCTTGATTTCGACTTCGGTGCCGGCGTACTTGCCGAACACGACGGTGTCGCCCTTCTTGACGAGCATCTGCATGCGCGTTCCGTTGTCGAGCATCTTGCCTGGTCCCATGGCAACAACCTTGCCGTGCATGGGGCGTTCCTTGGCGCCTTCAGGAAGGAAGAGACCACTTGCAGTCTTGGTTTCGGCCTCAAGAGGCTTGACGAGGACGCGATCTTCGAGCGGGCGGACTTGTGTGCTGGACATTGTTGATTTCTCCGAAAGTTGAGTGCTGATGTTGAGTGCTGATGCTGAGTGAGTTTTTATTGAATCGATTGAGTGCCGAGTGATTGTGCTGATTGGTGCAGTGGCCCTGGGCTTACATACCCATCATGCCGCCCATGCCACCCATTCCGCCCATACCACCCATTCCGCCCATGCCACCCATTCCGCCGCCGCCGTGGTCATGACCACCGGCTTCGGCTTCCGCGGGTTGCGGCTTCTCAGTGATGATGCAGTCGGTGGCAAGCAGCAGACCAGCAACGCTTGCAGCATTCTGCAGCGCGCAACGATCGAC
Source organism: Planctomycetota bacterium (assembly GCA_039796075.1). Lineage (GTDB taxonomy): Bacteria > Planctomycetota > Phycisphaerae > Phycisphaerales > SM1A02 > UBA966. The sequence goes on from JBDKKN010000161.1 coordinate 5,014, forward strand.
CTTGGCTGGAGTGATGACGCCGTCCTTCATCAGGTCGCCGTACTGACGGGTGAGGGCGTTGAAGCCTTCATTGCCCTTCATTTCCTTGACCTTTGAAACCACGACGGTTCCCTTTTCGCCAGCGTTGTCAGCAATGGTGCGGAGCGGCACTTCAAGTGCTTCAGCAACCAAATCGACTCCGGCTTGCTCATCACCCTCAAGTTGCGCGCGCAACTTCTTGAGTGATGGCAGTGCGCGGATGTACGCCGTGCCGCCGCCGGCCAGGACGCCTTCTGCGATCGCAGCGCGGGTGGCGTGCAGTGCGTCTTCGACGCGGGACTTCTTTTCCTTGAGCTCGCTCTCGCTTGCTGCACCAACCTTGATTTGCGCGACGCCGCCAGCGAGCTTGGCAAGACGCTCTTGCAGCTTCTCGCGGTCGTAATCACTCTCAGTGGTGTCGATTTCGCGACGGAGCTGTTCGCAACGAGCCTTGATAGCGCTGGTTGAGCCAGCGCCTTCCACGATGGTGGTGTTCTCGCTGTCAACCTCAAGCTTCTTGGCTTGGCCAAGATCAGCAAGTGTGATCTTATCGAGGTCGATGCCGAGATCCTTCATGATTGGCTTCGCGCCAGTCAGAGTTGCGATGTCTTCGAGCATGGCGCGACGGCGATCGCCGTAACCAGGCGCCTTGACGGCGCAGACTTGCAACACGCCACGGAGCTTGTTGATGACCAACGTGCTGAGTGCTTCACCGGTGATGTCCTCGGCAATGATCAGGAGCGGCTTCTTGCTCTCGACCACCTTCTCCAAGAACGGAACCAGCTTGGTGACGCTGTCGATCTTGTCTTCGTAGATGAGGACGAGCACCTTGTCGAGCTCGACGCGCATCTTCTCAACATCAGTCACGAAGTTCGGACTGAGGTAGCCGCGATCAAAGCGCATGCCTTCAACAACATCAACCACGGTCTCCAGGCTCTTGCCTTCTTCGACGGTGATGACGCCATCCTTGCCGACCTTCTTGAAAGCCTCGGCCATCATCTTGCCAACTTCAACATCGTTGTTGGCGCTGATGCTGGCAACGGCAGCGATGCCGCCATCAACTTGTGCAACTGGCTTCGAAGCAGCGGCGAGTTCCTTCACCACGGTCTCGACCGCGCGGCGCATGCCGCGGATCAGCGTGTTGGGGTCTGCACCGGCAGCGAGCTGACGAAGTCCAGCCTTGAAGAGCGCCTCGGCGAGGACGGTGGCGGTGGTGGTGCCATCGCCGGCGTCGTCGGAAGTCTTGCTGGCGGCTTCCTTGACCAGCTTGGCGCCCATGTTCTCTACCTTGTTGCGGAGCTCAATCTCCTCGGCGACGCTGACGCCGTCCTTGGTGATATTTGGTCCACCCCAACTGCGGTCGAGGACGGCGTTGCGGCCGCGTGGGCCGAGCGTGCTCTTGACGGCTGCTGCGAGTTTCTCGACTCCGGCGAGCAGCTGCTTGCGGGCGTCAGTGTCAAAGGCAAGTTCCTTCACGGGCATGGATCAGGTCTCCGATATATGGTGAATATGGTGAATATGGCGTGTTCTGCGTCGCCCCGAGCGGGTTCGCCCGTAGGTGCAGGGTGTAGGGATGCAACGGGTGTGCCAAACAGCCGGATTGCCGGGGATTCTGGGAAAAACCGGGCTTGCAGAGCGCGGAGTGATGTGTAAGTAACTGCTGTTTATGTACTTACGCGTAGCAAAGCACCCGCGACCACGCCTCGCCGCGGACTTGTCCATCCTGCCGCTCCCGCCAGCCGCACGCGTCGGGCGCCATCGACGCTGCCAGATCGGCAGCAGCACTGGTAGGGGAAGCGTGCTGCCCGGTGCCGAGCCGGAATGGTGTTAGAGTTTGGGCGTCATCGCCAATCCTTAGGGAACCGATCGCTGACCCGACCCCCACCTCGCCCGGAGACACTGATCGATGAATAACCGAGCCACTCCATCTGTAACTCGCATCCGCCTCGCCACCGCCATCAGCCGCGGCCTGGCGGTGATCGTGACCACGGTCACCACCATAGCCATCGGCATGATCACCCCGCACGCCGCCGCTCAGGCTCCCAAGGCGCCCAGTCAGCAGCCAATGAAGCAGCCCAACATCCTGGTGATTTGGGGTGACGACATCGGTCAGTTCAACATCAGTGCATACAACCAAGGCATGATGGGCTACAAGACGCCCAACATTGATCGCATTGCCAAAGAGGGCGCTCTCTTCACTGATTGGTACGGCCAGCAGAGCTGCACCGCTGGTCGCGCGGCGTTCATCACCGGTCAGGCTCCAATTCGCACTGGTCTCACTAAGGTTGGACTTCCTGGCGCGCCGGAAGGCATCAAGAAGGAAGACCCCACCATCGCCACGCTTCTCAAGGCGCGCGGCTATATGACTGGTCAGTTCGGAAAGAATCACCTGGGCGATCGCGACGAAATGCTGCCCACCGCGCACGGGTTTGATGAGTTCTTTGGCAACCTCTATCACTTGAACGCAGAGGAAGAACCAGAGAGCCGCGACTATCCAAAGAACCCAGAATTCAAGAAGAAATTCGGACCGCGCGGCGTCATTCACAGCTTTGCGGACGGTCGCATGACTGACACTGGCCCGCTGACTAAGAAGCGCATGGAGACGATTGACGAAGAAGTCAATGCCAAGACATTTGACTTCCTCGATCGCGCCGCGAAAGACAATAAGCCCTTCTTCTTGTGGTGGAACTCCACCAAGATGCACATCTTCACGCATCTCAAGGAAGGCGTTGATGGCAAGACTGGCCTGGGAATCTATGCCGACGGAATGGTGGAACATGACCGGCAAATTGGCGAAGTGCTTGCCAAGTTGGAGGCGCTGGGAATGCTGGAAAACACCATCATCATGTACTCCTCAGACAACGGTGCGGAGGCATTCACATGGCCCGATGGCGGCACGACGATGTTCCGCGGCGAGAAGAACACGCAGTGGGAAGGTGGATACCGCGTGCCATGCGCCATTCGTTGGCCAGGCGTGATTAAGCCGGGCACCGTGGTGAACGACATCGGTGCGCATGAGGACATGATGACCACGCTGTTGGCCGCTGCAGGTGACGCGACGGTCAAGGAAGACCTACTGACCGGGCGCAAAGTCGGCGACACTACCTACAAAGTGCATCTTGACGGCTACAACCTACTTCCGGCATTGAAGGGCGAAGCATCATGGCCGCGCAAGGAGTTCATCTACTGGACCGACGACGGCAGCGTTGCCGCATTGCGCTATGAGAATTGGAAGGCCACGTTCCTCAAGCAGAACGCGCACGGAATGCATGTCTGGCAGGCACCATTTGAAGTACTGCGCGCACCGATGCTTACCAATTTGCGCATGGACCCATTTGAATTGGCCCCCGACATCGGCATGGACTACCAGCGCTGGTACTTGGAGCACATGTTCGCCATCGCACCTGCAGGTGCATATGTAGGCAACTGGCTACAGAGTTTCCGCGAATTCCCACCGCGCCAGAAGCCTGGCAGTTTCAATCTCGAGCGCGTCATGGAAGCAGTCACCAAGCCGCAGGGTCAGTGAGTGGACGCGGCGCACGCAACGTTTGGGTGTTGAATCGCTGACCTACTGCCACCGCCGCGGATCAATGCGCGGTGCTCGCAGTGCCGTGGCAATCACCCAGCCGTTGGCAGTGATGTACGCCAAGCCGAGGACGGACAGAATCAAGAGAACCAGCGAGAAGATCTGAGCGATTCCAGCCACTTCCGGCGATTGGGTGCGTTCGATGATCGGTGCTGCAACAAACAATACGCAGGTTGCGGCGAGCGTCATGGTGAGTACCTCTGCGCCTTGCTTGCCATGGCGCGCTTCGCGGTAAGCGCGGCTCATGGCGCCCGCGCGGCCAAGTAGCGGTCCAAGCGTGAGGAGTGTGAACACCATCGGCAGTAGTTGCACGGCCAGCACTATCCCAGCAAAGCTGTTGGACTTTGCTGCGTCGAACAATGAGATCACGAACGAAGCGGCCAGTACTGCCGACCACGTCCCGAGCCCCACCATGAGGCGGGTAACGCGTGCGCTGCCGATACTTGCGCGCAGTGTCGGATTGGCGCGTTCGGAAAGTCCCTTGCGTAAGAGGATCGCGGCAATTGCCAGCAGCACTGCGCACACTATCCACGAGGGTCGTTCCACCTGCGATGGCAATGACCGTCCCCTGCCTGCAAGTACGTCGATGGTGCGGAGTGCTGGCCCGGATCCTTGCGCAAGCATCACCAACAGCGGCGCGACCGTGACTGCAATGATCGCGTTGGAGGCCAGGCGGGGCGACTCTGGAGCTGCCAAAAATGCCACCTCAGGATCAGCATGTTGCGCCACCGTGGCCATTACTTCAAGACCACACTCTGGGCACTTTCCGTAGACATGCGTTCGGATCAGGTCGTACTGGCAGCGTACGCATGGAACATGCACATCAAGAACTGGGCCGTCGTCGGATGGGTGCGCCGTCTGCATGAGGTTGGTGAACGATATACTTCGTCTTCCGTTCGCGGAGGAAATAGATGCAAGATGTAGCCCCCCTCCATCGCCTTCGTGACAATATCGCTAGCGTCTACATGGGCAATCTGCAGGCGGTTGACCGCTTGGTGGTCTGTCTGCTTGCGCGCGGCCATGTACTGATTGAGGATGTCCCAGGCGTCGGCAAGACCGTTCTGGCAAATGCGCTCGCCCGCAGCCTCGACTGCGCCTTCAGCCGTGTCCAGTGCACCCCGGATCTCTTGCCTTCCGATATCACCGGTGTCAGTATCTACCACCGCGAGCGCGAGGCCTTTGAGTTCAAGAAGGGCCCGGTTTTTGCAAACGTGGTGCTGGCCGATGAAATCAATCGTGCCACGCCGCGCACGCAGAGCGCGCTCCTTGAAGCGATGGCCGAGGGCACGGTGAGTGCGGACGGACATGTGTTCCAGTTGCCGGCGCCGTTCATTGTGGTGGCAACCCAGAACCCATACGAATTTGAAGGCACGTATTTCCTTCCGGAGAATCAACTCGATCGGTTCTTGATGCGCATGTCGCTCGGCTATCCGAGCCCAGATGACGAGAGCAGGATTCTGCATCGACAGCCAGCGCGCACCACGCTCCGCGACCTTCGACCAGTGATGACTGGGTCCGAGGTCGTTGAGTTGCAAGCGGCAGTGGATGCAGTGCGCATGGAGCAGTCGCTGGTTGACTACGTGATTGCACTGGCATCAGCAACCCGCACGCATGAAGAGTTACAAGTGGGCATCAGTCCGCGCGGTTCGTTGGCGCTGGCGCAGTCGGCGCGTGCCACGGCGCTCTTGGCGGGACGAGAGTATTGCGTTCCTGAAGATGTCATCGCCAATGTGATTCCGGTGTGCGCGCATCGCGTGGTCAGTCGCACGTACATGCATCAAGGCGACACGCTGACAACGCGGCGCATTCTGCAACAAGTACTTGAGCAGGTGGCAAGTCCGTCATGAGTGGTGCTCGGCGCGCAGTGGTACTTCTGTCTGGCGGCATGGATTCGGCCGTCGTTCTTGCGCACCTATCCGCCGAAGGATTTGAGTGTCATGCGCTCAGCTTCGATTACGGCCAG
>JBDKKN010000162.1:0-4719 GCA_039796075.1 Planctomycetota bacterium
CGCCGTTACCAAGGATGCGACGGAACGAACCAAGCATCGATGATCCGCGCGGAGCCATCCAGTGCTCTTCAATCATGGCGCCGTTGGCCTGCGCTTGTGTCCATGCACCCGTCATGAATGCGAGCGGCTCGAGCGCGGCGTTTGTCTTGGGGGCGGCGGGCGCGGATGCCGTTGCAGCTGGCGCAACCTGAGCGACAGGCGCGGGTGCAGGCGCCGTTGCAGCAGCACATGAGATGAGCGAGGCGCAAGCGAGGGTCAAGGCGGCACGAATGATCATGTGGGACTCGGCGAGTGAGCTGAAAGAAACGCGCCCCGACAGTCGGGGCGCGCTCAACACTCTACAGATTTGTAGTCACCCCGTCACTTACGGACACGGACCCCAAGCGCCGAGCAAGACACCCAGATCAGCGCCATCAACCACGCCACTGTTATCGATGTCGCTTGCCGTGGCTTGACCCCAATCACCCAGGAGCCTGCCAAGGTCAGCTCCGTTCACGGTGTTGTCGCCATTCAGGTCGGCCGGGCACGATCCGGCACTTGGACGCAGGTCGAGCACAAACGGCGAGGTGCCGAATGGTCCGCGCGCGGTGCCGGTGATCGTCAATTCGTCAGCAGAAATGCTGAGCGGCAGCGCCAAACGGACGCCATCCGGCATGGTCACGCCAAATTCAGCGGCATAGTCTTCCAACGCCACATAGCCACGGCCCTGAATCCAAATGTAGCCCTCGCCGAAGGCGGCCGCCGCACCCATGTAGCACAGAATCTTGGTGCCGTCGGCATTTACAGCGGTAGAACCGCCCCTGCCAGCGACAGGTTGCACGCCCAAGGATTGATACCCAGTCGCCGCGCTCCAACGCCACGGGGCACCGCCGTCAGTGCCGGTCCGGCCCAACCCAGCAAGCCAGACACCATTACCACTGACGGCATTGGCCTCAGCCAACTTCGTGGGAGTGGCGAGACCATCGGTCAGCACGGTAGCGATGTAGTTACCCGAAGAATTCTTAACCCACACGCATCCTTGGCGCCAGCCGTTGTAGTCATCGTTCCATCCAGCCACGACGGTTCCATCATCGCTGATGTCATTGGCGCGGGTCGGCTTGAAGAAGTATTTGGTCGGCATCAACTTGATGGTGTCGGTAGCGGAGTCCCAAACGAAACCGCTGGCAGCGCAACCGCTATTCCAAATCAATCCACACACGAAAGATGCTGTGGGATTCATGCCCCACGCGCCATCGCGCTCAACATCACAGTGAAATCCGAGGCTCCCCACCGCTGCGTCGTATATGACCGTATTGATGTTGTACAAGGTGGCCTCGGCCTTAGAAACGCCGTTCAAGTCGACCAACGTGCTGCAGGTCATCACTGCGCCATCGTTGGTGATGCACGGGTTTCCACCCGCACCGTTCCCGGGCGGAACCGACTCCTCAAGTGCAACCACCCAGGTGTCTTTGGTCCAGTACCAGTAGTGAGCACGATCTTGACCGGCCACAACCGTGCCGTTGGCGCTACTGTCATAGGCGTATGCATATGGAACTGCTCCAAGAAGGAACAGTTCGCCGGCGTACGTCGATGCAATAAAGTGTGCGGAGGCGGCAACGGCGAAGGTGGTGAGTGCTCGGTTCATGGGGAAGTTGAGGTTCGTTTGCAGAACCCACTGACTCGCTAGACTCAATGTACGCCGCACAATCACCATTCCCTAGGGAAAAAGACGAACTTCAATGACAATTTCTGAATCGCACTCAACGTCCCCGGTTTCCCGCGCAATTCAGTGCCTGCGCCGCGCTCCCTTACCAACAGCAGCGTTCGCTTTGGGAGTGGCGCTACTCGCCGGATGTACCACCGCCAACACCGAGGACCTGATCGGTCATGAGTGGCGATGCAGACAGATTGGATCACGGACACTCACCGAGAGCAACACGCCAACGCTCCTGATGACCGCCGAAGGAAAGGCCAGCGGATTTGCCGGGGTCAATCGATGGTTTGGAACGTGCTCGATCGACGGGCCAGCTTTGAAATTCGGAATGCTGGGCATGACGCGGATGGCCGGACCTCCGGATCGGATGCAGCTTGAGCAGACATACGCCGATGCGCTCGCGGCGGTCACCCGCTGGTCAGTGAGTAGCGGACGTCTGCAACTCTCGGACAGCAATGCAATGGTTCTCGAATTTGTAACCGCTGAGTAAAACGCAGTTGGCGCGCAGCTTGGGGGCCGCGCGCCAACTGAGATGTCACAAGAATCGTTCGTCAGAAACTCTTACGGGCAGTTGCCCCAAGCGCCGAGCAGACCACCAAGGTCCGCGCCATCAACCACGCCACTTCCGTCGATGTCGCTTGCCGTGGCTTGACCCCAATCACCGAGGAGCTTGCCAAGGTCAGCCCCGTTCACGGTGTTGTCGCCATTCAGGTCGCCCAAGCACGATCCCGCGCTTGGACGCAGGTCGAGCACAAACGGTGAGGTGCCGAATGGTCCGCGCGCGGTGCCGGTGATCGTCAATTCGTCAGCAGAAATGCTGAGCGGCAGCGACAAACGAACGCCATCCGGCATGGTGACGCCGAACTCAGCGGCATAGGCCTCCAATTCCACATAGCCGCGGCCCTGAATCCAGATGTAGCCCTCGCCGAGAGCGGCCGCCACCCCCATGAAGCAAAGAATCTTGCTTCCGTCGGCATTCATAGCCGTGGATCCACCAACTCCAGCAACAGGCTGCACGCCCAATGATTGATAGCCGGTCGCCGCGCTCCAGCGCCAAGGGGCGCCGCCCTCAAGATCGCTTCGGCCCAACCCGGTCACCCAGACGCCATTACCACTGACAGCAGTGGCTTCTGACAACTTCGCGGGAGTGGCGAGGCCATTGGTCAGCACGGTGGCGATGTAGTTACCCGAAGAATTCTTGACCCACACGCATGCTTGGCGAAAGCCGTTGTAGTCATCGTTCCATCCACCCACCACGGTTCCATCATCGCTGATGTCGTTGGCGCGGGTCGGCTTGAAGAAGTACTTGGTTGGCATCAACTTGATGGTGTCGGTGGCGGAATCCCATACGTATCCGCTCGCAGCGCAACCGCTATTCCAAATCAATCCGCATACGAAAGATGCTGTGGGATTCATGCCCCACGCGCTATCGCGCGAAATGTCACAGTGAAATCCGAGGCTTCCCACCGCTGGGTCGTATGCGACCGTATTGATGTTGAACAACGTGGCCTCGGCCTTGGAAACGCCGTTCAAGTCGACCAAGGTGCTGCAGGTCATCACTGCGCCATCATCGGTGATGCACGGGTTTCCACCCACACCGTTCCCGGGCGGAACCGACTCGTCAAGTGCAACTACCCAAGTATCCTTTGTCCAGTACCAGTAGCTCGCATTGTCTTGACCGGCCACAACCGCGCCGTTGGCGCTACTGTCGTAGGCGTATGCGTAGGGAACTGCTCCAAGAAGGAACAGTTCGCCGGCGTGCGTCGAAGCAATGAAGTGCGCGGAGGCGGCAACGGCGAAGGTGGTGAGTGCTCGGTTCATGGGGGAGTGGAGGTTCGTTTGAGAGAGCCCGCAGGGGCAGACAAAGGAATGTACGCCGCGCAATCACCGTTCCCTAGGGAAAATGGCGAACTTCAATGACAATTTTCGTTTCGGAGTCAAAGTCCCAGGTGTACCGCCGCGAGGGCACTGGTTCTCGAGTTTGTAACCGCTGAGTAAAACGCAGTTGGCGCGCAGCTTTGGGGCCGCGCGCCAACTGAGATATCACAAGAATCGTGCGTCCGGAACGCTTATGGGCACGGACCCCAAGCGCCGAGGAGTGCAGCCAAGTCAGCACCATTCACAACGCCATCGCCGGTTAGGTCGGCCGGGCAACTTCCGCTGCAGGGGCCCCACGCGCCCAGCAGAGCAGCGAGGTCTGCGCCGTTGACGACGCCGTCACCGGTCAGATCAGCCGGGCACGGAGTCGAACCGAGGTCAATCTTGGCGATGGTATTGATACTGTTAACCGAATCGCCAGCCCGAAGAACCAGTTGCCCGGCAGCATTGAGGCCCGTGTTGATTCCATTGCCCGACACACCGGTGCCGCCGATGAGCGTGAGCTGGTTGCATGCAGTGCCAGTGAAATTGGTGTCGCCATTCTTTGCGATGACTCGGAGGCCCGAGGTCGCGTCCCACGCGAAGATCGCGACATTGTTACTTGTGCCGAGGTTGTAAGAATTGGAGAACACCACGACGCCGGAATCACTGATGCACACCGATGAACTGCCGGCAATGCTGGCGTAGGTGGCTCCAGGGATGCCGGGAATTGCATCGAGTGCACGGGCGAGTACCACCACGGTACCGTCAGCCTTACGGACGCCAAGGAAACTGCTACCAACCGTAGTGTCGGTGATGCTGGTGCCATCGGCATTCATCAAGATGCCTTCATAGGCGTACATACCGTTGTTGTTCATCACCGAACCGGCGCCGGTCGAGGAGAACACCACACCAGAGATACCGGGCACAGCATCTCCCTTACGCAAGAGCATGGTGAATACGCCGTTCTTCGCGGAGAAGGTCGCTGAATCGTTGATGGCAAGTGTCGCGCCAGACCCACCGAGGCTTGAGCGGAATACGATTGATGCGTCATTCATCAGCGGGTGCTGAGCAAACGTGATCGGAGCCGTGGTGGCCGTCACAAGACTCTGGAAGTTCAGAGTCGGGTAGCCCGGGATCGGACTTCCCTTACGAGCGAAGATCTCGAG
>JBDKKN010000163.1:0-3231 GCA_039796075.1 Planctomycetota bacterium
TGAGCTTGGTTGCCATGCGCTTGCCGGTACGTACATAGAACGGAGTCCCGCCCCAGCGCCAGTTGTCGAACGTAAATCGCAGCGCCGCAAACGTCTCCATGGTGGACCCTGCAGCAACACCAGGAAGTTCGTGATACGCCCCTTCAGCAACCCCAGCGATTTCACCCGCCGCGTACTGGCCGAGCGCCACCGCGCGTGACGCCTGCGCTGCCGAAGGCACTTGAATGCTCTCAACAATCTTTCGCTTCTCTGCGTTGATCATCGCCGGCGTCCAGCTTGACGGCGGATCCATCGCGACGAACGCCATGACCTGCAGCAAGTGACTCTGCACCATGTCACGGATGGCACCGGTCTGGTCATAGAACGCGGTACGCGAACCAACGCCCAATGTTTCCGACGCAGTGATCTGCACGTGATCAACAAAGTTCGCGTTCCATACCGGCTCAAAGATCGCGTTGGCAAAGCGGAAAGCCAGCAGGTTTTGCACGACTTCCTTGCCTAAATAATGATCAATTCGATAGACCGCTTCCTCCTCAAAGACGCGCCCCAGCGCGCGGTTCAATGCCCGCGCGGAATCAAGATCATGGCCAAACGGCTTCTCGATCACCACGCGCTGCCAACTGCGCTTCGCGGGATCAATGCTGCACCAGCGCTTGCCCTCGGTCACCAAGTCAGCGGCATCAATTTGTCCAATGATTGGTTCGTAAAGATCCGGCGCCACTGATAGATAGAAGAGGATGTTTCCCCCTGTGCCCGCCTTGGCATCAAGCGCATGAATGGCGCTGACAATGGCTGGCCACGCTTCTGCGGTGGCAGCATCGCCGGCGATGTAGTGAATCCGATCCGCCATTGCTCGCCACGCCGCTTCCTCAAACTCATCTCCCAGCGCCTTGCGTGCGTCACGTGCCAGATCCTCGCGGAACTCTTCGTTGGCCTTGGCGCGCCTGCTGACGCCAAGCACCTGCGTGCGCGGGTCAATGGCGCCACGCCGGTTCATTTCATAGAGCGCGGGAATCAATTTTCGGTGCGTCAGATCGCCTGATGCACCAAGAATGACGATGACACATGGATCGATACTTGCCACGGCGCGGATCCTACGGAAATCGAACACCACGCATACACAGCGGCAATTTGCGTGCGCGGCGTGCACATTCCACGCATTCTCCGCCACTTCATCACCGTGCCGTCATGCCGCGCCGCGCGCCTCGCGCGGATGGAATCGATCGATGGTCTTACGTAAGTGACTTCGATCGACGTGCGTGTAGATCTGCGTAGTGCCGATATCCGAGTGCCCCAGCAATTCCTGAATAACCCGCAAATCAGCGCCACCAGCCACCAAGTGCGTGGCAAAAGAGTGGCGCAGCAAGTGCGGATGCACCCCGCGAATGCCAGCGATGCGGGCGTACTTGCCAACAATCTGCCACAGTGCCACACGCTCAATGGGGCGACCAGTGTGCGAAAGGAACAACCGAAACGCATCGCGCGCATCTGGAAAGCGCGTCAAGTGCGGCCGCAAATCCGCCAGGTACGCCTTCACGGCATCAATCGCTGGCACACCAATCGGAACAATCCGCTGCTTGTTTCCCTTGCCAATGACGTTGACAATTCCCAGCGTTTCACTGAAGTCATTCATCTTCAGTGTGCCCACTTCACTGGCACGCAAGCCAGCGGCGTACATCACTTCCAACATGGCGCGGTCGCGCAGCCACAGCGCACCATGCTCTGCATTTGGCGTCTCCACCAATTTCTTCATCTGCCCGGGCGTCAGCGTTCCAGGCAACTTCTTCCAAGTAGTCGGCCGTTCCAGCAGTCGCGCCGGGTCTTTCTCTAACTTGAAATTAGCGTGCATCCAGCGAAAGAACACACGCATGGTTGCCAAATGCCGCACAATGGAAATCGGGTCAAGCCCACGCTCACGTGACAAGTAGCGCAAGTGTGCTGACAAATGATCAACCGTGACTTCCTTCGGCGCACAGACCCCCTGTGTGGCAAGGAACACGCGCATCCCCTCAAGGTCGCGCGCGTAGGCCTCAATAGTCGCAGCGGCAAGCCCGGCCTCAATGCGAATGAACACCATGAAATCCGCGATCGATCGATCGAAGTCAGGCGTCGCGGGAACGGCGGGCGAATCGTCCATGGATGGTTAGCGGTTGCGTCCGCGGTACAGCGGCAGCACGGGGCTGATGTGTTTCTTCGCGATTGATGCGATGGAACATTGGGCATCCGTAGAAGCCCCCCAAGCAGTAGCGATACATGGCATCAAGTTCGGCCATGCGAAATCGATCCTGGCAGCGTGGATCGTTTTTATCCAAGTGCGGGCACGCATGTCCAAGCGCTGGATCAGGGGCATTCTGCATGGCAACTCCATCCATCCTAGATCGACCAAAGTTGCCGCCGAGCATCATTTCTCTCAGTTTGCAGCAGGGCAGCTACGTCGGGCGCAACATTCATCACGATTGCGCGCCTGCAATCATCAGTACCGGACGCTGCGCGGGAAGAAATGCAGCCCCGCCGCCTTACGAGCGCGCTCCAGCGTCTCCTCCGCCACCACATTGGCGCGCGCGCATCCCTTCTTCAGAATGTCCAAGAGCACGGCATCATCGTCACCGATGCGCTCGCGTCGCGCCCGCATTGGTGCCAAGAGCCGGTTGATGGCCTCCGCCACTTCCACCTTCACATGGCCATCGCCAAGATTGTCACCCGCCGCATAGCGTCGCTTCAATTCAGCAACGCGATCAGGATCTTCGATGAACGTGTCCACATACTGAAACAGTGCGTTCTCAATATCACCAGGCTCCGTGGGGCTTTGCCGGCCAGTGAAGATCTTCTTCACTTTGTTCTCCACTTCCTTGGGCGAATCACTGATGTAGATCGCATTTCCCAGACTCTTTGACATCTTGTTCTTGCCATCGATGCCCAGCAACCGACCCACCTTGCCAACTTCCGCGCGCGGCACTGGCCAAATTCCGCCGAGCTTCACATGGTCGCCATCATCCGCATCTGTTGGCACACCGCAGTACATCTGATTGAAGCGCCTACCAACTTCACGGGTGAGCTCAAGGTGCGGCACTTGATCTTCGCCCACCGGAACCCCCACTGGTCGGAACGCCAAGATGTCCGCGCATTGCCCCACCGCATACAGCGGGAATCCAAACGAGTATGTCTCGCCGAGACCCTTCATCTCAATCTCAGTCTTCAACGTTGGGTTCCGCATCACGCGGTTGAACGGCA
>JBDKKN010000164.1:0-18040 GCA_039796075.1 Planctomycetota bacterium
CATCAACAGCGCGGCGCTTGCCGAGGCGCTCATCGATCTGCTCGTCAATGGCCGCCAACGTGCCGGTGGCCAAGGCGTCACAGACGGACATGCCTTCGAACGCGTCGCGCCCGTAGTAAAGGGGTCCCGCGTAAATGCCGCGCAAGTGACCCTCTGCGTAGTGACGGGTGAGTGCCGCCCCGCCAAGAAGTACTGGAATATTGATGCCACGCTCGTTGAGTTCGCGAAGATTCTGCTCCATCACGCCCACGCTGCGCACCAGCAACCCGCTCATGCCCAGCGCATCGGCCTTGGTTCGCTCCACGGCTTCCAGCATGGCCGTCAGCGGCTGCTTGATGCCAATATTGTGCACTTCAAAGCCATTGTTGGTGAGAATGATGTCAACCAAATTCTTGCCAATGTCATGGACGTCACCAGAAACCGTCGCCAACACAATGCGCGCCTTGGCACGACCGGTCGCGCCAGCCTTCTCCATGTGCGGCTGCAACAAGGCAACTGCCTTCTTCATCACCGTGGCACTCTTCAGAACGAACGGCAACTGCATCTTGCCAGAACCAAAGAGATCACCAACCACCTTCATGCCCATGAGCAAATGGTCGTTGATGATTTCCAGCGGCCCATACACCGCCAGCGCGCGATCAAGCGCCGCCTCAATACCCTTGTCTTCGCCGTCAATGATGTGCTGCTGCAGCGCCTCTTCAATCGGAAGATCTGCGAGCGTCTTTCGAACCTCGACCGTTTCGGCGCCATCGGGGAACAGCCCAATGAAATACAGCAGCGGATCAAAGTCTTCCGGCATGCCTTCTGGACGCTCCGCACCACGACGATCAAAGATCAACCACTGCGCAGCATCCCACTGTTCCTTGGGAATGCGATTCTCTGGAAGGATCTTGCTCGGGTGCACAATCGCCGCAGTCAGCCCACGCGCGCGCGATTCATGTAGAAACGCACTGTTCAATACTGCTCGCGCAGACGGCTTGAGTCCGAAGGAAATGTTGGACAATCCAAGCAGAATTTGACATTCCGGGAATCGTTCGGAAATTCGCTTGATGCCCTCCAACGTCTCGAGACCCAAGCGACGATCTTCATCATTGCCGGTAGCGATGGTGAATGTCAGCGGATCAAAGAACAAGTCGTGCGCATCCAAGCCCCACTTGCGCGTGTACAGATCATGAATGCGAGCCGCAATCTCTATCTTGCGGTCCGCGGTCTTCGCCATACCAGCCTGCGGATCTTCGTCAATAGTGAGCGCCACGCATGCCGCGCCATAGCGCTTGAGCAGCGGGCAGATTTCATCGATCCGCTTCTCGCCATCTTCCAAGTTGATGCTGTTCACAATGCAGCGTCCACCAGCTCGCTTCAACGCCGCTTCGATCACATCTGCTTGCGTGCTGTCAACCATCAGCGGCGCATTCACATGTTGCACATAGCGGCTAGCAACTTCGGCCATGTCTTGCACGCCATCGCGTCCAACAAAGTCAACGCATACGTCTAAAAGATGACTGCCATCGCGCATCTCTTCTTTGGCCATGCTGACCAGGCCATCCCAATCATTGGCGTCCAACAGCGTCTTGAACTTCTTGCTTCCATTGGCATTGGTGCGCTCTGCAATGATCAGGAAACTGTTGTCTTGCCGGAACTCGGTGAACCCATAGAGGCTTGAGCACCCGGGCGTGCGTACCGCTGCACGCGTGATCGGCGTCCGCGTACCAACAACTTCGCGCAGCGCGCTGATGTGCTCGTTGGTGGTTCCGCAGCATCCGCCGACAACTCCTGCTCCAAATTCTTCAATAAATCGGCGCATCGCTGTAGCAAATCCATCGGGGCGCAAAGGGTATTCCGTGCGTCCATCCACCAGAATCGGTAGGCCAGCATTGGGAATCACGCTGAACGGCCGATTCCAATGCTGGGCTAAATACGCAATGTGCTCAGCCATCTCGGTTGGGCCGGTCGCGCAATTCAAACCAAGACTTGCAATTGGAAACGGTCGCAGTGCATTCACTACTGCCGCCATATCGGAGCCAAGCAACATGGTGCCGGTGGTCTCCATGGTGACGCTGGCAAGCACCGGAATATCTTCATGCGTCTTTCCAACGGCGCCGATGGCATCAAGGCACGCACTGATAGCGCACTTCACTTGCAACAGATCTTGACTGGTCTCCACGATCAAGCAGTCCGCGCCGCCATCAATGAGGCCGCGCGCCTGCTCGCGATATGAATCGAGCATCAACTCCCAAGAAACTTGCCCAAGGGTAATGAGTTTCGTACCAGGCCCCATCGACCCCGCAACAAAGCGTGGTCGGTCCCGCGTACTGAACTTGTTGGCCGCCGCGCGCGCAACCTGCGCTGCGCGCACGTTCAGGTCGTACACCCAACTGACCATTTCTTCGTCAAAGTCAGCCGCGACCAATTTGTTGGAACCGAAAGAGTCCGTTTCCACAACGTCTGCACCGGCTGCCAAGAAGCCCTCATGGATGCGCTGGATCAAATCGGGCCGACTGCGCACCAAGATGTCCGTGCAATTCTCACGACCGAGGTAATCCTCCGCGGCACAATCAGCGCACGAATGAATGCTGGTTCCCATCGCACCGTCAAACACCACGATGCCACGATCCAACGCCGACTGGAAGCTGCTAGCCATAAGTAGTTGAACCGTACTTCAATACCCGCCCTTATTCAACCGTTCATCCGGATATACGGATGGATGGCATCTTTTTCGATTTAAACAATTGTATTATTAGGCATTTAGTATAAGCACCAGACCAATCGCCGTGCGCCGCCCGTTCGTACCCTTGTCATTCCATGACTCCCTGCGTTCCCTCGCTTGCCATCGTCGTCGCAGCACTGTCCATGGCGCATTGCGCGCCTGGTGATCGTGCCCCCACTGCCCCCGCGACAATGTCGAGCAGCGCAACAGACACGGCGACATCGAACCCCGCTCCATCAAACGCAGCGGCATCGAACGCTGCTCCATTGAACGCCGCGCCGTCGCCCTCCGCCGCCATCAACGCGGCAACCTTCGACGCCGTCTGGACCACCGTTCGCGATTCACACTGGGACGCCACGCTCGGCGGAGTTGACTGGAACGCGGTACGCGCTGAGTTGCTACCGAAGGCCACCGCTGCAGAATCCAACGAGGCATTGCGCGCCGTACTCACGGATGCGCTGAGTCGTTTGCAGCAAAGTCACTTTGCCATCATTCCCAGTGAGTTCGCCAATACCGAAGAAGCCGAACTTCAAGGGCCACACGCGGACGGCGCCTCCACCGCGCAACCCGCAGCGGTCGCAAAGCAGCCAAGTCCTGCAGTGAAAGAGGGCCAATCCGGCGCAGATATTGCATTCATGCCACACGAAGGCGCCGCCGGCACATGGGACGCGATTGTGGTGGCTGTCGAACCCGGCTCTCCGGCAGAGCGCGCAGGCGTCACCACCGGCATGCGCATTGCCAAGATCGCCAACGGCGACATCGACACTATCGCTGCGGTCGGTGACCACCTGCCGCCCGGCGACGGTCTGGAGCGCTACCAACGCGCGCAGATGGCGCACATCGCCACTACTGGCGATCCTGGCACTACCCGTTCGTGGCAGCTGGAGACCATCGATGGCTCCACACTCACCGCCGATGTCACCTACGAACTTGACTCGCGCCCGCACACCAAATTCGGTTTGCTTCCTGCACTTCCAACTGAACTCACCTGGCGTCACCTTGATGAAACTGAACGGCAGCGCTGGGGCGCCACAGACCACGAAATTGGCCTGATTCGCTTCAATATCTGGCTCATTCCCGTAGCGCGGCCGTTTGACATCGCCATGGACACACTCCGTTCCGCCGACGGCATCATCATTGATTTGCGCGGCAATCCGGGCGGCATCGGCGCCATGGCCATGGGCATCGCTGGTCACTTCACTGCAGAGGCTCGCGAGCTTGGCGAAATGAAGACGCGCGACGTCACGCTGCAATTCAAGACCAATCCACGAACCGTCAGTAGCACCGGCGTTTCCGTCACTCCGTACGCCGGTCCAGTAGCCATTCTGGTCGATGACTCCACCGCGAGTACCAGTGAGATCTTTGCCGGGGGAATGCAATTCCTCAAGCGCGCGAAAGTGTTCGGAACGCGCACCGCCGGCGCCGCGCTCCCAGCAATCACCATGACGCTTCCCAATGGCGACGTCTTTCTGCACGCGATCGCCGACTACCGCCTACCCGACGGCTCCGCGCTGGAAGCAACCGGCGTGGTACCCGACAACGCACGTCCGTACACGCGCGCTGATTACGCCGCACTTGGCGACCCTGCCATGGCCGAAGCCGTGCGTTGGATTGCAAGCCAGCGCAGCAATGGACACTGAATACGCATAGCGCAACTGCTTCCACTTCTACTTCGAAACTTACTTTGAAACCACACTTCGACTCCCACACTTTCGCGACACACCAACGTTTCCAATCGCACTTGCACTTCTACACAACACTTCTACTTCGCTTCGGATCCCTCATGAAACACCGCACCATCCTCTCGTTCATCCCCGTCGCCCTCGCTTGCACAACCATCGCCCTCGCGCAAGCCGTGCAGTCGCCAACACAGCCAGCAAAGACCCCGACCGCCGCACCTGCTGCACCCGCTGCACCGATTGCTCCGGCGGCCACCCCGCCGGCAGCTCCCGCCGTCGCGCCCGCACCTGCCACGCTCCCCAAGTTCGCGCCCGTCGCCTTTGAAGGCGCCAAGCCATCCGCGCAAGAGCTGCTGACGCGCCACATCACCGCCACTGGCGGCGAGAAGGCATGGGAGTCCAAGACCATGATGAGTTCCAAGGGCGCCATTGAAATTCCTGCCGCCGGCCTCAAGGGCGCCATGGACATGCAAGCGATGGCTCCGGACAACATTGCCGTCGTCATGGACATTCCAGGAATGGGTCAGTCGCGTAGTGGCTTCAACGGCACCGTTGGTTGGACGATCGATCCGATGCGCGGGCCATCACTGATGGATGCCAAGCAGATTGCCGACCTCAAGCGCGATGGCAACTTCCGCCGCGACCTGGAACTGATGCGCAAGCCAGGTAACGCCGAGGTGCTTGGGCTTGTTGAGTTCGAAACGCGCCCATGCTGGCAGGTGAAGATTTCCACATCGACTCCCGACGCCACCCCCACCAACAATTTCTACGATAAAGAAACCGGTCTCATGGCCGGCATGACCATGATGGCCGCAACACCCATGGGCAGTATTCCGGTGACGTTGGTGACTGGTGAATATAAGGACTTTGCTGACGTCAAACTGCCCGTCCGCACCACCACCAAAGTCATGGGGCAGATGCAAGTGATGACCATCGATTCCGTGACTTGGGAAGGTGTGTCTGCCAAAGCATTTGAACTGCCACCAGAAATTGCTGCGATGAAGAACGCTGCTCCAGCACCAGCAGCGCCCGCGGCTCCCATCGCCCCGGCCGCCCCCGCCGCCAAGTAACCACCCCACGCGGCACTTCATGACCACTTCTGCTGTCAATCTCCGCGCCGTTTGGAAGCGCTTTGGCAAGACCGAGGCCGTTCGCGGCATCGATCTTGATGTACCCGATGGATCCCTGACCGGGTTCATTGGTCCAAACGGCGCGGGTAAGAGCACCACCATCCGGATGATCATGTCGATCATCTATCCCGATGAGGGCTCGGTGCAAGTGTTGGGCGCGGACGCCATCAGTGCCAAGGATCGGATTGGCTACCTGCCGGAAGAACGCGGACTCTATCGACGCATGCGCGTGATGGAATTTCTGAAGTTCATGGCCACCCTCAAAGGTCTGCCCGCTGCTGGCTTAGACGCACGCGTCAACGCCTGGCTGGAACGCGTGCAATTGACTGACGCCAGCAAGAAGCGCTGCCAAGAATTGTCCAAGGGACAACAACAGAAGGTGCAATTCATTGCCAGCGTCATTCATGATCCCGAACTGATCATTCTTGACGAGCCGTTCAGTGGATTGGATCCAGTCAACGCGCGCCTCATCAATCGCCTGATCCGCGACTTGCATGAGGCCGGCCGCACCATCATCTTCTCTACGCATGTCATGCATCAGGCCGAGCAGCTCTGCGATCGCATCGTCTTGATCAACCGCGGCGAGAAGATCCTGGACGCGTCGATGACAGAAATTCACGCACGCTTTGATCCGCGCACCGTGCAAGTGGAACCGTCCTCCCATGACCCAGCGGACGCATCCCGACTTGGCGCGCTGCCAGGCGTGGAGCGGGCACAATGGAATCCCGAACGCCACGCTGCCGAGTTGACCATCGCCCGCGACGTTGATCCGCAAGATGTAATGCGCGCCGCAATTGCCTTGATGCCAGTACGTACGGTTGAATTGCGCAAGACAACACTTGATGATGTCTTCGTTGAACTGGTTGGCGAGGCAATGCCCTCGAGTGAGGAATCCGGCAATGGCTGATCGAATGCACGCCAGTTCAATGCGCAGAATCTGGACGATCGCGTTCCGGGAATTCCGCCACACCGTCATCACCAAGGGATTCATCTTTGGTGCGCTGGTGATGCCGGTGGTGATGTTCGCTGCCATTGCTGCCATTGGACTACTGATCGGAATGCAAATGACGCCGGTGGCAGGCACCCTGGTGGTGATCGATGAAAGCGGCACGGTTGCTGGATTCGCGGCCGAAGAACTCACCCCTGAGCAAGTGGCCAAAGATATGCAAGAGGCGCTCAAGCGAAACTCGGCACTCAAGGGTTGGCCCGGCAGTGATGTGACGCAACAAGCAACCGCCAGCCTTCCATCGATCGATGTCAAGGTGGAATCTGTGCAAGACGCCACTCGCGTGGATGAACTGCGCGCCAAGGTGCAAGACGGATCGCTCCTTGGTCTGGCGATCGTGCCGCCTGAACTCCTCAATGCCAATCCCAAGGATGCCGAAGGCAACGACCTCACCTACACGCTCATCGTGCCCACGCGGAGCGCACCGCGGCTCACTGGCATGTTGGAGAAATCCATCGCCAAGGGGATTGTCAAAGCGCGTGTGCAGCGCGTTGGCACGGACTACACATCGCTGAAAGCGCTGCTAACGCTTCCAGAGACATCAGTACGCCGAATGTCTATCGAAGGAGCCGAAGCGGACGAAAACGCCATCGCCAAGATGCTCCTTCCCATGGGATTCATGATGCTCCTGTGGGTCGCCACATTCGCAAGCGGGCAGTACCTGCTCACCACCACCATTGAGGAGAAAGCCAGCAAGGTGATGGAAGTGCTCCTCAGCGCGGTCAGTCCCATGGAACTGTTGTGCGGCAAGATCATTGGATATGCCATGGTGTCCGCGGTGATGCTGGGCATGTACGGGGCGTTGGGAATTGCCGGACTCAGTGCCGCAGCCATGGGCGACCTGGTGTCGCCGGGGATGCTCATCCTGATGCTTGTCTACTTTGTGATGGCCTATGCGTTTGTGTCCACCATGATGGCCAGCGTCGGCAGCGCAGTGAATGATCTCCGCGAGGCGCAAAGTTTGGTGACGCCCGCCATGCTGATCTTGATGTTGCCGATCATGCTGTGGCTGCCCATCAGTGAACAACCCAACGGTTGGATCGCCACCATTTCCAGCTTCATTCCGCCAGCGATCCCCTTCGTCATGGTGCTCCGCGTGACTGCCAGTAACGAACAGATCGATACCTGGCAAGTGGTACTCAGTCTCGTCTGGGGTTTCGCTTGGGTTGGCGCCTTCATCTGGGGCGGTGCCAAGATCTTCCGCGTTGGCGTACTGATGCAAGGCAAGCCGCCCTCTCCGCGCGAACTCCTCAAGTGGATTCGCATGGCCTGAGTAGGTGACTCCAGCGGCTACAGTGACAGTGTGAGCGGCGTTGTCATACTCCTCGTATCAAGTGTTGCGTTGGTGCTGCTATTCAGTGCACTCGGCGTCGGCGCTGTGTGGTGGGCGCTCTTTGGCGACAAAGCACGCGCACGCCGCTGTCCACGCTGCTGGCATGATCTGTCCGGCACCCCTGGCATGACCTGCGGCGAATGTGGCCATGCGGCGCACCATGAACGGGAACTTCTGCAAACGCGTCGACACTGGGGCGTGGCCATCACGGCGCTGGTTGGAATTCTGGTGGTCACCGGTTGGGCTCGACTGGAAATACTCAACGCTTCGTGGGTGGGATTTGTCCCCAACGCGGTGCTTGTGCAACTGCCCCGTCTATTGCCCAGTGGACAGTTGCCCACGTGGGCGCAGAATGAACTCAACAACCGGGTGGTGAACGGGCAACTGAACGGTCAGCAGATGTTGGACTTGATTGATGTACTGGATCCCGGCGAGGACGCGCTTGGAAACCCAGACGATTGGCGCACCCTCACGCTTGCGCGTGCAACATTCTGTCTTCCCGCCGAACTTGCCTCGGTCGCCGACGAACCCGTCGCTTCCGCTGAAGTACGTCGCGAAGCGCGCGCGAAGTTTGTATCTGCGCGCACCGGCCGCCTGACACTCCTTACCCCATGGATCGATGTGGTTGTACCCACAGAGTGGCCCGTTGGCGTACCGCCAGTTGCGGGTGTGCGCGGCACCGTGTGGGGCACCAATACGGAATGGCGCATCCGGTTGCATGACGATCACTCCAACTGGCTGGTCGGCGATGGCATGTCCGCATTGCGCCGCCAGCCTGGATTCGGCGCACTGCAACTACCGATCCCAACAACCGACGGTCGCGTCCAAGCAACGCTGGAGTTTGAAACTCGCCGACGCGATGACGGAGCCGCACAATGGAATCCATGGATTGCCCAACCACTGATTGTGATTGATGCGGTGGTTCGCCCGCTCGATCTTTCGCATATTCAACCGAGTGATGATGCAGAGATCACCCAGACCGCCCGCGAGGCCTTTGATTTCCCGGTGTCCATCTGGACCGATGACGATCGCCCCGCTGGAATTCGTTTCAATACGCGCGCCTTCGCAAGCACGGACTATGCAGACATGTTGATCGGCGTGGTGCTGGAACTGCGCGAGAACGGCATTACCAGGCGACGCTCGCACCTGTGGTGGCCGGGTTCGAGCCTGGCCCGTACTGGCTGGGAAGTTGACCTTGAAGATGTGGCGGCGCTGCGCCGGCTGCGTGATCTCGCAAGCCAACTCGGGGCATTGCCAGCAAACCCGGATGGCGGACATTCCGTCCCCGGCTGGACCATGTCCGTCCGCGGCGACCGGCTAATGGCGCTCCGAGCCATGGGTGCCGGAAGCCACAACGAGGCAAACATTCGCTTCTGGAGCGGACAATTTGAAACCCCGCTCCGAGTCAGCGAACGCCCGGAAACAGCCCCAAATCGGGCATTTCGCCAGGAATCGCACCCGGCCGGTCCCGGAACCACCAAGCAAAAATGAAATTCTGCAAAGATGCCTGATTCATAATCTTGGCTTCTTACGCATACGCGGGTGGAGTGATTGGTTAAAGGCTCATTGGACCCCTGTTGTGAGGTGTTTCATATGGACCGTGACTTTTCCCCGAGCTACGCAACTTCCACGCATGATGAACCTGCCGCGCGAACATTCGCTCGACCCGTTCGCCCTGCCCATGCAATCTTGGAACATGCTCTCGCCACCCACGGACGCGCGCAGCACGAGTGGCTGCAGCCAGCGATGGGATCCGCCAGCGCATTCAATAGCCACGAAGCGCGCATGCTCGTCGATGCGGATCGCTGCATCGCTTCGACCGATGATCAAGCGCTCGAACTTGACCTGGTGATCCGCAGCGGATCCGCGAACGCTGACGCCGAAATCCTGTATCGACTTCCGGCCGGCAGTTACCTCTGTGCAGATGACGCGTGGGACTTACCGATCTTTGACGCCATTGCAGATGACAAGGAACGTCGCGTCCGGGTTGAACTCCCCGACGGTCGAACCAAGATCACCTGCCGACTTGAACGCGGTGGTCGTCTCAACGTGCGGCTTGTAAATCAGAAATCTTGAGCGCCTCGACCAAGGCGCGCATGGCGTCCGCCATCTCGGCAGCAGAACCAAAGCGCTGCTCCGGTGACTTGGCCAGAGCACGCTCAAAGAATGCCACTGCTGGATGTCCAGCCTCTACAGCACCAGTGCTATCAAGCGCCCGGGCCGGCTCCGCAATGATGGAGCGCAGCATCTCCGCGGATGTGTGGCCATCCATGTCGTAGGGCAAGGTGCCCGCAAGCAGTTCGTAAGCGACCACCCCAAGTTGGTACAGGTCGGATCGATGATCCGCGTGTCGCGAATTACCAGAAGCTTGCTCGGGGCTCAGGTAGCTCAGCGTTCCGATGATTTGCCCAGTCAGCGTGTGCTCCTGGCGCGTGTTCAGATCGCCGTCCAGGACGCGCGCTGCACCGAAATCGATGAGTCGAGCACCACCGTTACGTTCGACCAAGATGTTGCCCGGCTTGAGATCGCGATGAATGATGCCATGCCCGTGCGCAACTGCCAGCGCCTCGGCGATAGACACCAGCATCTCTATGCGGCGATAAGCAGGAATATGTTGCTCGCGGCAATGCTTGCGAATGTCTTGGCCATCAATGAAATCCATTACCAAGTAAGCGCATCCGCCATCCAGCGTGCCCGCGGAACGCAGTGCCACCAACGCGGGATGCCGCAGCCGAGCCAACAACCGCCATTCACGCCGAAAGCGTGCTGCAGCGCTGCGACCGGAACTCTCCACATGAACCAACTTCACTGCTACCAATTCACCGGACTCGGTCTCGCGGCAGAGTTGCACCACCCCCGCGCCACCACGCCCAAGTTCACGAATCGGCTCATAGCCCGACGGAAGCGAAAGTACCGGCGAAATCGATGCCACTTCCACGCCCGCGCAATCCCACGCAGACACGCCACCTTCATCAGCTAGCAAAAGTGATCGAACCAATCCAACCAGCGCGAGATCGCCGCCGCAGGAATCTTCGACGAACATCTGTCGCTCATCAGCGGGCATATCGCAAGCACACGTGAATATGGCTCGCGCGCGGCGAAGGCGGTTTGACTTTGCTGGGTCAACCGCCGGCGCTCGCTGGCTCGTTTGCACTTGGGTACTTACGCTGTGATCTGTCATGGACGGACCGACTCGCCTTCTTCGTCGAGGCCGCTCAGTTCAATGCCGAGCTTCTGCGCCAAGAACGCCCGCCCGAATCGCCAGTCGCGATTCACGGTTGGCCGGGAAATACCCAGCGCTTCGGAGATCTCCGCAACCGTCATGCCGGCGAACACCTTGCATTCCAGGACCTGCGCAGCGCGCGCATCCATTTCCTCAAGCTCAGTAAGTGCTTCGTCAATAGCGAACACATCCGCTGGATCCATGCGGCTGTCGTCAGCCAAGAACGCCAGTGCTGCGTCTCCGCCACGCTTCGTCGCGCCGCGCTTGGCTGCACCGCGTGATCGGGCGTGATCAACCAGCACGCAGCGCATGGCATGCGCAGTCACTGCCAGCAGGTTGTTCGCGTTGGCAAACTCGCCTGGATTGCGATGCGCCAGGCGCAGAAACGCCTCGCTCACAATGGCGGTCGGCTGCAACGTGTGGCTGGCGCGCTCTTGGCGCATCAACACCGATGCCATTGATCGCAACTGCGGATAAATTTCTTTGAACCCATCTGCGATTGAACGCAGTGTTGACCCGCCCCGATGGAGCACAGAGTCAACAACCTTTTCCTCTATCTGGATCGAACTCATGGAGTTTCCCTCCTCCGGCGCAAACATAGCCCCGATCAACTGCGAGTCAATGAATGCATGAGCCCCCGAAAGCCATGTTTCTCTACAGAAATGCACGGCAGCATCTGCAGGGAACATGCGCACAATGACGTCCCTGTGTTTACGCCGCGTGTGCATGCGCGGCGATCCAAGCCGAAGCGATGTCGTAACATCATCCATTGAAACGACTTACGAAACCACCCGAGGTTACAGACTCCGTTCAAAGCATGTGTGGACTGAGGCGTAACTCAATTTCATCAGGGGGGGTTAAGCAACCAGCAATCGCCTCGGGCGGCGCCAAAAATATTTCTTGGAATTTCTCCCAAGCGCTGCCAAAGCGCCCTGGTTTGGCCATCCGCTGTCCTTCACACCGACCTCCAAAACGGCACACGCGCGCTCGTTGAGCGCGCGTGTGCCGTGAGAAGAGAGGCAGGTTTAAAGATCGTTGGGACGACCCTGCCCTCCGCCCTTGGAGGCGCAATCCACAACCAAAGTGGATCACACTGAATCAACACAAATGTCAAATTTCCAAAGATTCCATTTCCTACACTGCCCTCATGCACTCGTCCCTTTGGGCACCGTGGCGAATGGCCTACATCAGCGCCCTGGAATCGCAAGTCAACGCCGCCAAGGCGTCGCCACCCGCGGGGAGCCCCAACTTCCTGGCGGACTACTGGGCGCACCCCGACCGCGATACTGAGCAACAGGTCGTCCACCGTGATGCCCGCGGCATGGTGCTCCTGAATCGGTATCCGTACACCAACGGGCATCTGTTGGTGGCACTCGGGGAGCCCAAGCCCACCATCGACGCCTACACCCCGCCGGATCGAGCGCACTTCTGGAGGCTGATGGAGTTGGCCATGGACCTGTGCCAGCACACTTTCCACCCGCAGGGCATGAACGTCGGACTGAACCTCGGTCGAGCGGCGGGCGCGGGCCTCCCCGAGCACCTGCACGGTCATGTGGTCCCACGCTGGAACGGCGACACTAACTTTATGAGTGTTCTCGGATCAACCCGGATGATTCCCGACGCCTTGGATCGAACCTTTGACGCCTATCGCACAACACTTCCGCAGTCATTGCTTCGCACCGGCCTATTGCCGGGCTAGACTGCACTCGGATTGACGGGGTCCGACCCCCTCGGGTGCAGGTTCGACGCCTATTTGCTCGAACCGATGCGAACCCCAAGGGATCGCCACCCAATCGCTGCGACGAAGGCCATGCCTCCCTCGAGTGGAAGGCCGGGATCGACGGCAGGCGAGCCCACCTACGCTTGGGGTTCGAGCTTCGCGTCCGCCAGCCCCCGATGGGGTCGGGCTCCGTCAATCCCCCCACCGCTCCGCTCGCCGTATTGCAATGAACCACGCCGCACACCCACGCTCGCTGGTTGAACTCTTCACCAGCTGGCTCTGGGGATTCCATCCGCGCACGCTGCCGCCGATGCAGCGTGCCAACTACGCGCGCGAATTGCTTTCGTGGGCGTTCCTTCCAATCATGCTTGGCGCGATTGAAGGCGGCACCATGTCGGTGCTCGTCAAGAAAGCGTGGACAGGAGTACCGGGCATCTCCCCGGAACTCCTGGACTTTGCGGTGGCCTTCGTCAGCGCTGCACCGAACTTCGCAAATCTCACCAGCTTCATATGGGCTCGAGTGAGCCGCGGCCGCGACAAGATCCGCTTCATTTCCACAATTCAAATTGGCACTTGTCTCTGCGTTGCGGCGGTCGCTGCCATGCCGCTGAATGCATGGGGACTGCTCGGAACATGCATCTTGGTGCTCCTCGCACGCGCGGCATGGACTGGCGTCATCACCGTACGCGCCGCAGTGTGGCGACAGAACTACCCCAAGGAACGGCGCGCGAGCATCGCTGGAAAGATGGCCAGCGTGCAGTCAGTCATGCTGGCGCTCGCGGGATGGATCGTTGGCGCATCCATGGACTTCAGCCCGCAGAGTTTCCATGTCACCTTTCCAGTGCTGGCGATCGTCGGCCTGTACGGCAACTCCATCTTTCGAGGCGTGCGGTTGCGCGGAGCTGGACGACTGGCGCGATCTGAGCGCGCCGAATCCGGGCGCAGCACGATCAGTGCAAACCCCATGCACACGGCGGCCATGGCGGGCGATGCACTGCACACCAATTGGCGCGTCCTCGTAGAGGATCGCGGCTACCGACAATTCATGATCTGGATGTTCGTGTTCGGCATGGGCAACTTGATGATTGGCGCGCCGCAGGCCATCGTCTTAGAGGACGGCCTTGGTGCGAGCTACCTGCAGGCAATTCTTGCCACCACGGTCATTCCGCTGATCACCATGCCACTGATCATTCCGATCTGGGCGCGACTGCTCGACCGCGTTCACGTGGTTCGATTCCGTGCGATTCACAGTTGGAGTTTCGTGGCGGCGGCGGGCACCCTGTGGCTGGCGGCTTCACTTGGGCAACTCTGGCTCTTCTACGTGGCGGGTGCGTTCATGGGTGTCGGGTTTGCCGGCGGCGCGCTCGCGTGGAACTTGGGGCACCAAGACTTCGCTTCTCCGGAGCGCGATGCCCTCTATATGAGCGTTCACGTGACACTGAATGGCATTCGCGGGGTGATTGCCCCCTTTCTGGCGGTCGGTCTTTACAAATCACTCGGCGCCTGGGGGCTCCAGAACTGGACATTCGGCGCCTGCTTCCTCATCAATACGATCGGCGCCGTGGGATTCGTCCTGCAATGGCGCGGAATGCAGCGCCAGGGAACCGATCACGAGTACGTCCGGTATCCCGAAATTGGGGCCGACGAGGGCGAAGTCCCCACGGATCCGCGCTGAGCATGGCTGAGCATGGCCGAGCATGGCCTTCCGACTGAAGCGCTTCGCATCAACGCCCGGCATCGGTATCCTTCGTTGTTCTGCCTTGGGCACGTTGCCCGAGGAACCCGCACCGCCGCATGATGACGCGCGTCATCACGGCAAACACATCACCCATAGAGACAACATGGTCGACTACAACCTGATCGAGGACATTGGCCTCGACGCTGCTGAACTTGAAATCATTCTTTCCGGAATCCACTCTGGCTCTGACGTCGGTGGCGTCGAACCGAAGTCGATGGCGCCCGGAAGCATCCTGAAGGGCATCGTGGTCGGAATGTCCGGTGACTTTGTCATCGTTGACGTCGGACTGAAGAGCGAAGGCCAAGTCGACAAAGCAGAGTTCGATGACATCGGCGTGAACGTCGGTGACGAAGTTGAAGTGTTGCTTGAAGAGATGGAAGACTCCGAAGGTTCGGTAGTTCTTTCCAAGCGCAAGGCTGACCGCATCCGCGGCTGGGAGCAGATCCTGGTCACGCGGAAGGAAGGCGACATCGTTGAGGGCAAGGTCCTCCGCAAGATCAAGGGCGGTCTGCTTGTGGACATCGGCGTGCCGGTGTTCCTGCCAGCATCGCAAGTTGATGTTCGCCGCCCCGGCGACATCGGCGAATACGTTGGCCGCAATGTGCGCGCCTCGATCCTCAAGATCGACGAAGAGCGTAAGAACATCGTCATCAGCCGTCGCAAGCTGATCGAAGAAGAGCGCGACGCTGCCAAGAGCAAGTTGCTCACGGCCGTCAAGGAAGGCGACATCGTTCGCGGAACCGTCACGAACATCGCCGACTTCGGCGCGTTCATCGACCTCGGCGGACTTGATGGCTTGCTGCACATCACCGACATGAGTTGGGGCCGCGTGAATCACCCAACCGAAGTGGTCAAGATCGGCGACGAGGTTGAGGTCAAGATCCTCAACATCGACCGCGATCGCGAGAAGATCGCTCTCGGCCTGAAGCAGAAGGAAACTTCGCCATGGGAAGAGATCGAGAAGAAGTACCCGGTCAATTCGCGCGTCAAGGGCAAGGTGGTCAGCCTCATGTCCTACGGCGCATTCGTGCAGCTTGAGGAAGGCATCGAAGGCCTGGTGCACGTCAGCGAAATGAGCTGGACGCGTCGCGTCAACCACCCGAGCGAGCTCGTGGCTGTTGGCGACGAAGTGGACGTGGTGGTGCTCGAGATCAACAAGGACAAGTTGGAGATCTCGCTCGGCATGAAGCAGACGGAAGTCAATCCGTGGGAACTGGTCTCCGACCGTTACCCGCGCGGCTCCGTTGTGGAGGGCAAGGTTCGCAACCTTTCCAACTACGGCGCATTCGTCGAGATCGAGCCAGGCATCGACGGCCTGCTCCACGTCAGCGACATCAGCTGGACCAAGAAGGTTGCTCACCCGAACGAGCTCTACAAGAAGGGCGACAGCGTGCAGTGCGTCATCCTCGAGGTGGACCAGGAGAAGCAGCGCATCGGCTTGGGCGTCAAGCAACTCACCGAAGATCCGTGGACCGAAGCGATCCCAAGCGCTTACCGTCCGGGCATGATCGTCAAGGGAACCATCACCAAGATCGCCAACTTCGGCGTCTTCGTGGAACTCGAGGACGGCCTCGAGGGTCTCTTGCACATCAGCGAACTCTCCGACCAGAAGATCGAGAATCCGCAGGATGTGGTCAAGCCTGGTCAGGAAGTCGAAGTCAAGATCCTGCGTGTCGACATCGAAGACCGCAAGATCGGTCTCAGTCTCAAGCGTGCACAGTGGGGTTCCACTGTGGACGAAGAAGCTGGCCAGCGTCGTTCGCAGACTGGCGTTCGCCCAGCCCGCGGCGGCATGGACGATCACGGATCGCTTGGAACGTCGAAGATCACTCTGTGATCTGACGCGACAACTTCAAGAAGCAAAGCGCGCCCTGACGGAAACGTCGGGGCGCTTTCTTTTTTGCGTGGGGCGAGGTTACGACACGATTGCCTGGTGACGGCGGTGAGGCATCACGGTTACGTACTGGACCGCATTCGCCTTACGAGGACGGCCGCTGAGCGCGGCCCTGTCCTCTCCGGCGAGCGCGGCCAGGGATCGCGTTGATGCGTCACGGTTTCGTAGTGGGTCGCATTGATGCAACACGATTTCCTACTGGCCCGCATCCGCCTTACGAGGATGGCCGCTGAGCGCGGCCCTATCCTCTCCGGCGCCTGCGGCCAGATGGGGGGGTGCCAGAGCCCGTCGCGCCGATGCCCTTGCTGCGATGCCTGCACTGGTTTTGGCAACTTTCAAGTCACGGTGATCCGATTCTGATGAAAATTGCGCCTCTGATGGTGTGAGCATTGCCGGCGTGGCAGTCCTCGCATTCGAGGGACGCTGGGACTCCAGCAATCAGAAATCGGGGACATCAAATGAAATCATGGAACGGATTCGGGATCGCCAGCACGGCCATCATTCTTGCGGTCGCACCCAACACTTACGCGGGCCTTACGCAATGGCGTATCGAGGACGGCGGAAATGGGAATTGGTACGGTCTCACCACCAACACCGGCAGCTGGGAAGCGATGGAGGCCGAGGCAGTGGCGGTCGGCGGTCATCTTGCCTCAATACAGAACACCAGCGAGAACTCGTATATCTATTCGCTGATCAGTCAGCCGAACAGCGGTGCAACGTTCGCGTGCTGGCTAGGAATGATGCGCGATCCCTCTGGTCCTTGGTACTGGTCTGACGGCTCGCCTACGGACTACTTCAATTGGACCGGCGGCGAACCAAACAACGCACAAGGCAACGAACGCTGGGTCTGGATGTACTCGACTGGAGGAGGAGTGTGGAACGATCACTGGCCGCAGTACTCGCTGAATGGCGTGATTGAAGTAGTGCCCACCCCGGCGGGTGCCGTGATCTTCGCCGTCGCAGGACTCGCCGCCCGGCGACGTCGGCGCTGAGTTTCGGGAATGGCCAACACACAGTCCACCAAGGAGACAACCGCCATGAACTTCAAGATCCTGCGTGTCGACATCGAAGACCGCAAGATCGGTCTCAGTCTCAAGCGTGCACAGTGGGGTTCCACCATGGACGAAGAAGCTGGCCAGCGTCGTTCGCAGACTGGCGTTCGCCCAGCCCGTGGCGACAACTTCAAGAAGTAAAGTGCGCCCCGACGGAAACGTCGGGGCGCTTTCTTTTTTGCGTGGGGCGTTGAGGCATCACGCTTTCGTACTGGCCGCATTCGCCTTACGAGGACGGCCGCTGAGCGCGGCCCAGTCCTCTCCGGCGCCTGCGGCCAGGGATCACGTTGAGGCATCACGGGTTTGTCGTGGGTCGGGCTTGGGCATCACGCTTGTTTACTGGCCCGCATCCGCCTTACGAGGATGGCCGCTGAGCGCGGCCCTATCCTCTCCGGCGCTTGCGGCCAGGTGAACGGGTTCCAAACCCTGGTGACCAAAGTGCCTTCCGTGTGCGAGCCCCCGCAGTGAGCACGGGATCCTCGGTAAGCGGCGTGTGAAACTGAGAAGTCCGGCAGTTGGACGTACGCCCCGTGGGTGCCAACCGGACGAACAGATTCG